>DASYCF010000059.1:0-6181 GCA_036500365.1 Byssovorax sp. | reverse complement strand
GGTCATCCGGCTACGGTAGACCCAGCGAGGCAGAAGGTCACGGGCGCAACATGAAGTAGATGACGACGCCCGTTACTGACACATACAGCCAGATCGGGAACGTGACGCGGGCGATCTTGCGGTGCGTCGTAAAGCGTTTGCGCGTCGCGAACCACAGCGACGCGAGCGCGAGCGGGACGACGGCAGCCGACAGCACGATGTGCGTGACGAGCACGGTGAAGTAGACGACCCGGATCGCCCCTACGCCCGGGTAGTGCGAGTCGCCGTGGGCGTAGTGGTAGACGGCGTAACCCACGAAGAAGAGCGCCGACGCCGCGAACGCGGCGACCATCGCGAACTTGTGGATGCGCACCTGCTTCCGCGCGATCGCCGCCCGGCCGCCGACGAGGAGCGTCGCCGCGAGAGCGTTGAGGCTCGCGTTGACGGCGGGCATGAACCCGAGGTCCGAGCCGCCCGACGAGCCGCCGCGCCGCAAGAGCAAGAGCCAGGCGATGAACGCGAGCGCCGCCGCCGAAACGAGCGCGTTGAACAGGAAGAACGGCCGATCCGAGGCGCGGAGCCCCCGATCGGGCCCGGTGACGGCGGCGAGGTCGGCCATGCGCCGCTCTGTAGGACGCGTCGGAAAAGAGCTCAAGTAGCCTCTCCCGTTGCATCGCCTGGCAAGCTATTCCGTCAGAACGGGGGTACAGGCGGACAGGTGCCCATCGGGCCCGCGCCAGTGCCGCGAGGGCGGCCAAGGGGAAGGAAGGATGCCCCGGGCTGCTCCGTAGGAGACTTCAGCTGAGGTGAGGAGGTTCACGGTGCGTCTTGCGAAACTCGTCGGATCATTGGCTTTCGGGGCCGCCCTCGTCGCGGCGAGCGCTACGGCGTCCGCGCAGCAGCGCGGAAACCCGCTGCCGCTCAACTACATCGACCGGCCGCTCACGCTGCCCGGCGGTGTGCTCGAGCCGCAGATCGAGGTCGACGCGGTGCACAACCCGGCCGCCAACACGGCCGCGTCGTTCTACTCGTACAACATGAACGTGGGCGCCGCCGTCGGCCTCACGCGCAACTTCGAGCTCCAGAGCACGTTCTTGCCGATGCAGCTCGGGCCGAACACGCAGTACGGCGACCCGAACGTGCAGGCGACGCTGCTCCTCGCCCGCGGCAAGTTCGACCTCGGCGCGCGCTTCAACGTCACGATGCACACGGTGCCGCTCACCACGTTCTCGAACGTGAACGGCCAGTACGTGAAGTCCGACGGCATCAAGGTCGAGTCGACGACCCTGAGCCCCGGCTTCCCGCTCGTGCTCCGCTTCCACCACCGCGCCCGCGTCGACACGGGGCTCTTCGCCGACATCACCCTCGGCCAGAGCGTCCAGACGACCGACACGGCCGGCGGCACGGCGAAGACGGACGGGGCGATCTGGGGCCTCCGCCTCCCGGTCGACCTCTCGGTGGCGCTCGCGAAGAACGCGTACATCGGCGCAGGCTCCGGCTTCAAGATCGACGATCTCAACCAGTCCTCGAGCTCGTTCTCGATGCCGTTCAAGCTCTTCGCGGGCTGGTCGTGGGGGACGCGCAAGCACCCCTACCTCGACCTCGAGCCGTACGTCTCGTGGGACCACCTCATCACGCCGGGCCAGACCACCACGGCGGCGAACACGGCGACCGCGCCGAGCGCAGGTCGCACCGTCGCCGCCGACCAGGTCCAGCCGACGACGGCGACGACCTCCGGCCCGCAGAGCACGTTCCACTGGGACGCGTGGCAGATGGGCTTGCAGGTCCGCGGTTACCTCCACTTCATGTGATCCGCCGCGGCGCAGCCGCACCTCACCTCAGCTGAAAGCCTCGACCCTCGGATCCACCGATCCGGGGGTCGAAGCGTTTTGTCTCGTCGCCGTCGGCGTGCGAGGCTTGAGCCTTGACTGACCTCAGCCGTCGCTTCGTTCGGGCCACGCTCTCGGCCGATCTCGCGCACCTGCCTGCGGGCGAGCGCGCCGCTGTCGACCTGTTGATCGACGCGTCGCGCCTGCTCGACGACGTCTTCGATCGCCAGGCATACGCGCAAAACCCGGCGCTGCGCCGCTGCCTCGAGGCCGACACGTCGCTCGCCGGGCGCGAGCGCCTCGCCTACTTCGAGATCATGCGCGGGCCCTGGGATCGGCAGGATCACCACGCGCCCTTCGCGACGGACGCGGCGCGGCCGCCGGGCGCGGGGTTCTATCCGCCGGACCTCACGGCCGCGGCGTTTCGCGCGTTCGTCGAGGCGCACCCCGATCGCCGCGTCGAGCTCGAGTCGCTGTTCACCCTCGTCGAGCGCCAGGGGGACGAGCTCCGCGCCGTTCCATTTTCGAAGGCGTTCTCCGCGTGGCTCGAGCCGGCGGCACACAAGCTCGAGGCCGCGGCCGAGCTCACCTCGAACGCGTCGTTGCGTGCCTTTTTGCGGTCCCGCGCGGCGGCGTTTCGGTCCGACGACTACTACCAGTCGGACAAGGACTGGATGGACCTCGACGGCGCGCTCGAGGTCACCATCGGCCCGTACGAGACCTACGAGGACGAGCTCCTCGGTTTGAAGGCGTCGTTTCAGTCGTTCGTCACCGTCACCGACCCGCAGGCGTCGGAGGACCTCGCCAAATACAAGGGCCTCCTGCCGGAGATGGAGCGGCACCTGCCCGTCCCCGACCACGTGAAGACGACGCGCGGCGCCGAGAGCCCGATCCGCGTCGTCGATCTCGTGTTCAGCTCGGGCGACGCCCGCAAGAGCGTGCAGGCGATCGCGTTCAACCTGCCGAACGACGAGCGGGTGCGCGCGGAGAAGGGCGCCAAGAAGGTGCTCCTCCGCAACGTCATCGAGACGAAGTTCGAACGCATCATGCGGCCGATCGCCGAGCGCGTGCTCGACCCGGCGCAGCTGCCGCTGCTGTCGGCGCGCGCGTTCTTCAACGAGACGCTCTTCCACGAGCTCTCGCACAGCCTCGGCCCGGCGTTCACGCGCGAGGGCGAGCGCGAGATCGAGGTGCGCGTCGCGCTCGGCGGCTCGTACGCGGCCATCGAAGAGGCCAAGGCCGACGCGATGGGCGCCTACAACGTGCTCTACATGATCGAGCGCGGCGAGCTCCCGCGCGAGCTCCACGACGAGCTCCTCGTGTCGTATTTCGCCGGCCTCTTCCGCAGCGCGCGCTTCGGCGTGGCCGAGGCGCACGGCAAGGCAGCGGCGCTCCAGGCGAACCGCTTCCTGCGCGTCGGCGCGGCGACCTGTGACGCGGCGACGGGGCGCTTCTCGGTCGACATCGCGGCGATGCCCGGCGCGATCGCGGCGCTCGTGCGCGACATTTGCTTGCTCCAGCACGCCGGCGATCGCGCCGGGGTCGAGGCGATGCTCGCGGACCTCGGCGCGGTGTCGCCGCCGCTCGCCTCCGCGCTCGCGCGGCTCGACGACATCCCGATCGACATCCGGCCCGTGTACCCGCTCGCGGGGGAGCGCGCCTGATGTCGCGCGACGGCGTGGTGCGCGCGCTGACCGACGACGGCTCGTTCCGCGTCATCGCGGCGGTGACGACCGACACGGTGCGCGGCGCGGCAGCCGCGCAAGGCGCCTCGGGCGCGACGGCGCGGCGGTTCGGTGAGCTCGTCACCGGGGCCGTGCTCGTCCGCGAGGTGATGGCCCCGCAGCTGCGCGTGCAGGCGATCTTGAAGGGCGCGCCTGGCCGCGGCAGCCTCATCGCCGACAGCCACCCCGACGGATCCACGCGCGGCCTCGTGAACTTCGGCGCGAGCGGCGCCGAGGCTGTCGCGCCCGGGGCCGAATCGAGCGGTCTCCTGCAGGTCATGCGCACGATGCCGAACGGCGCGCTGCACCAAGGCGTCGTCAGCGTGCCGCCCGCCGGCGGCGTCGAGGACGCGCTCATGACGTATTTCCAGGAGTCGGAGCAGATCGTCTCGGTCGCGGGCGTCGCCGCGCTCGACGCCGGCGGCGAGATCACGGCCGCCGGCGGGTTCGTCGTGCAGCTCTTGCCCGAGGTGGGCCGCGGGCCGCTCATGATCATGACGGAGCGCCTGCAGAGCGGCCTCTCGCTCGAGGCCATGCTGCGCACCGACGAGCCGACGGCCGAGGGCCTCCTCGACGAGCTCCTCTACGGGATGACGTTCACGTGCGTCGGCGCGGCGGAGGTCGCGTTTCGGTGCCACTGCAGCGAGCTCAGGCTCATCGAGAGCCTCGCGACGCTGCCCGCTGGTGACATCGCCGACATGCTCTCGTCGGCGGAGCCGCTCGAGATCCGGTGCGACTACTGCAAGCGAGACTACGCGATCGCGCCCGAGGCGCTGCGCTCTGCCGTCACACCGAACTGACGACCCACCCGTTGCGCACGTCGCGCGCGCGGCGTACGACGGCCCTCTGCATGGCGAACGTCGATTCGAACCCGCTGCTGCGTCGCGAGCTCCCCATCCCGTTCGACCGCGTCGAGGCCGCGCACGTCGAGCCCGCCGTCCGCGCGCTCCTCGACGACGCGCGCGCAAGGCGCGCTGCGCTCGCCCACGCGGAGCTCACGTGGGACGCCGTGCCAGGCACGTTCGATCGCCTGACGGAGCAGCTCGATCACGCGATCGGCGTCGCAGCGCACCTCGAGACCGTCGCGACGACGCCGGAGATCCGCGCGGCTTACGCGGCGATCCAGCCGAGCGTCAGCGAGTTCCACAGCAGCGTGTGGCGCGACGCGGGCATCTTCGCCGCGCTGAAGGCCTACGCGGCGACCGACGAGGCGCGCGCGCTCGGCGGCGCCCGGCGGCGCTTCCTCGACAAGACGCTCGACGACTTCAAGCGGAGCGGGGCAGATCTCGACGACGCGGGCAAGGCGCGGCTCTCCGCCATCGACGTCGAGCTCGCGCAGGTGACGCTGCTCTTCTCGCAGAACGTGCTCGACGACACGAACGCGTTCGAGCTCTACGTCGGCGATCGCGCCGCGCTCGCGGGCCTCACCGAGAGCGCGATCGAGGCCGCGCGCGAGAGCGCCGCGTCGAAGGGCAAGCCTGGCTATCGGCTCTCGCTGCAGGCGCCGAGCTACGTACCCGCGATGACGCACCTCGACGATCGCGCGCTCCGCGAGCGGCTCTACCGCGCGTTCAACTCGCGCGCGGCGAGCGGCCCGCGCGACAACCACGCGCTGGTCGCGCGCATCCTCGAGCTCCGGCGCGAGAAGGCGCGCCTCCTCGGCTACGCGCACTTCGCCGACCTCGCGACCGCCGACCGCATGGCGAAGTCCGGCGCCGAGGCGCGCGCGTTCGTCGCCACGCTGCGCGCGCGGGCCGAGCCGTTCTTCCGGGTCGAGAACGAGGCGCTCGCCGCCTTCCGGCGCGAGCTCGAGGGTGACGCGGCGCCCCCGCTCGAGGCGTGGGACGTCGCGTACTACGCCGAGAAGCTCCGGCGCGCGCGCTACGACTTCGACGAAGAGGAGCTTCGGCCGTATTTCGCGCTCGACCGCGTGCTCGAGGGCGCGTTCGACCTGGCGCACGCGCTGTACGGCGTCACGGTCGCGCCGTGGGAGGGCGCGCCGACCTGGGATCCGAGCGTGCGCGCGTACGCGCTGCGCGAGCGCGACGGGTCGATCTCGTCGCGGTTCTACGTCGACGTGTTCCCCCGCGAGACGAAGCGCGACGGCGCGTGGATGGACGGCCTCGTCACGAGCGCGGGCGACGCGGCGCCGCACTGCGAGGCGCTCGTCGGCAACTTCACGCCGCCGCTCGCCGGCCGCCCCGCGCTGCTCACGCACCGCGAGGTCGAGACGACGTTCCACGAGTTCGGGCACCTCTTGCACCACGCCTCGAGCCGCGTGCCGATCCTCTCGCTCGCGGGCACGAACGTCGCGCGCGATTTCGTCGAGCTTCCGTCGCAGATCATGGAGAACTGGTGCTGGGAGCGCGCGTCGCTCGACCGGTTCGCGCGCCACCACGAGACGGGCGCGCCGATCCCGGACGCGCTCTTCGAAAAGATGAAGGCGGCGCGCACGTTCCGCGCGGCGAACGCGATGATGCGGCAGCTCGCGTTCGCCGAGCTCGACCTGGCGCTCCACATGGAGTGGGACGGCGCGCGCGACCCGACGGAGATGGCGCGTGACATCCTCGAGCGCCACTCGCCGACGCGGCTGCCGGTCGAGCACGCGATGGCGGCGAGCTTCGGGCACCTGTTCGGGAACCCCGTCGG
>DASYCF010000058.1:0-4005 GCA_036500365.1 Byssovorax sp. | reverse complement strand
CGGCGACCGGGTGCGCCGTGAACGACGGCGGGGGGCGGATCGGGTGCGCCTGCTGCTGCTGCGGCTGCTGGGCCTGCTGCGGTCGAGGCATCGCAGCGGGCGCGGGCTGCGCCTCGGCGGCGTGCGCGGTCTGTGCCGTGGCAGCCTGGGCCGCGGGCTCGTCCTTGGCCGAGACGAGCAGGTACACGCCGGCGCAGACGAACAGCGCGGCGCCGAGCGCAGGCAGCCAGCCGGGCGTCCGCGGCTCGTCCGGCGGGGCTTCGCGCGCAGGCTCCCCGTCGAACCCGTGGTCGTCGTGCCCGTGCGCCGCGGCGCTCGCGTCGCCGTGCGCGTCGTGGGTGCTCATGAGCGCGAGGCGTGCAACGAAACCCGCCCCGCGTAAAGGCGGTCAGCCGAGGGTGCGTGCAGCTTGCCACGCCGCGAACATGAGCCCCGCGACGAATCGACATGGGCCCTTCGTGACGAGCCGATCAACGGAAGTTCGGTCGTCGGTCTCCAGCGCGTTCCACGTCGCGCGGTGGATCAGGTGTTCGCCTTGATTACGTCCGCGTTGGGCTTCATGAGCCCTGCACCCCGACGACGCTCAGCCGCGGATGAGCCGCTCGCTCAGCTCCCACAGGCGCGCGGCGGCGTCGGGATCGATCGAGCTCGACGACGCGTCCGCCGGGATGCAGTCCGCGGTGAGCGGCCTCGCCTCGTCGTCGAGCGGCGCGACGTCGTTGTCCTTCAAGTACACGCCGCCGATCTCGGCCAGGAGCGGGCTCGTCGCCGCGAACACGATGGTGCTCGCGCCCTGCGCGGGCGTCTTCTTGCCGCGCGCTGGATCGATGATCGGCGCGCCGCGCTCGTCGACCAGGCCCATCGCGCGGAGCGCCTCGGGGCCGGCGGAGCTGTTCAAGCTCGTTCCGACGACGACGCCGGGGTGCAGGGCGTAGCCGCGGATCTTGTCGCTGGAAAGGCGCGCGTCGAGCTCGACGGCGAAGAGCACGTTGGCCTTCTTCGCCTGCGCGTACGCCGCGCTCGACTGATACTCCGACGCGAAGTTCGGATCGGTCCAGCGGATCACGCCGAAGCGGTGCGCGCCCGACGACACGTTGACCACGCGCGCGCCGTTCGCGGCCCGAAGCGCCGGCACCAGCCGAAGCGTGAGCTGGAAATGACCGAGGTGGCTCGTCGAGAACTGGAGCTCGTAGCCGCGCGCGTCGCGCGTGACGTCCTTGGACGCGCGCGCCGCGGCGTTGTTGACGAGGCCGTGCAGCGGCCGACCCGACGCGAGCCAGCGCGCCGCGAACGCGTCGATGGAGGCCGGATCGACGAGGTCGAGCGCGCTCACCTCGACGCGTTCGAGTCCCGCGACTGCGGCGGCGGCGCGCTCGGGGTCGCGCGCGGCCACGGTCACCGAGGCGCCGGCCCGCGCGAGCCCGCGCGTCGTCTCGAGGCCGAGCCCGGCGTGGCCGCCCGTGATGACCACGCTCTTGCCGCGGAGATCGACGCCGCGGAGGACGTCGTCGACGGTCGATGCGGGGCCGAACGGGGAGCCGAGAGGATGTTGCCGGTGCGTCATGCGCCCCATGTAGCGCCCGCGCCGCGACCCCGATTGGAAGGACCGGACATCTCACCCCTCGGGCCATGAGCGGGCTTGATGGACGCAGGTGCGACTCTTCAAGAGAAGATGACAGCGCAAAAGTGGAAGCCGCGCGATCGCCGCGTGCGCGCGGCCACGCTTGAACGGGCTCCGTGCCGTGGCATACAGCGTGCTTTCGTGAGCGAGCAATGCGAGCCGAAGATCCCGTTGCCTCGTCGAAGACGCGTCGCCACGCACTGCGCGCGCTCGCGGCCGTCGCGGCGGCGGCGTGCCTCGCGTCTGCGGCGCCCGCGTGCACGGAGACCGAAGGCGGCGTCGCGACGCCGACGAGCGGTGCGGGGGGCGCGTCCGCGAGCTCGGGCGCCGGGTCGGCGTGCTCGGTGGCCGCGGACTGCCCGGGGACCGACGAGTGTTTCACGTCGGCGTGCGTCGACGGTGCGTGCACCAGGAAGGTCGACGTCCTCGCGGCCTGCGAGGACGAGGGCATCTGCTACCCAGACGGCAGCTGCAGGGGCATCCCCGAGTGCGAGCCCGACTCGTGCGCGACGGGTTGCTGCACCAAGGTCACGCTCGACGAGCAGGGCATCACGCACGCGACGTGCGTCGACGAGGGCGGCGCGTGCCCCGGAGGCGCGGTGTGCCGAGAGGGCGCCTGCGTCTGCGGCGCCCTGCCACCGAGCTGCACGCCTGGCGACACCGAGCCTTGCTACGACGGGCCGCCGGGGACCGAGGGCACGGGCTCGTGCCAGGGCGGCGTCCGGACGTGCAACGCGACGGGCGACGCGTTCGGCGCGTGCACGGCCGAGGTGCTGCCAGCCGTCGCCGACTGCGCCGATCCGAGCGCGACGTCGTGTAGCGTCGCGAGCTCGCCGGTGTGCCTCACCACGACGTGGAGCGAGACCGTGCAAGGCGCCTCTGCGGGGGTCTACGGCGTCGCGCTCGACCCGAGCGGCGATCTGTTCGCGCTCCTCGCCGGCGCGGCGGGCACCCTGCAAGTCGGCGCGCATACCGTCGACCTGCCGTCGAGCGGCGGCGCCGTCCTCGCCAGGCTCGACCCGACCGGCAACCCGCGCTGGCTCCGCGCGTGGAGCTCCGACGATCTCTTCGCGCTCCAAGTGATCGCCGTCGGCGACGGCGGGGCGATCGTCTACGGCTCGACGTACCATACGATCACCGTCGACGGGCACGCGCTCCAGCACGGCTTCGTGTTCCGCGTCGACGACACCGGCGCGGTCGTCTGGTCGCGCGCGGACTTCGACGGTCCGATGGCCATGACCGGCGTCGAGTTCTTCGGCGCCGCGATCGACGCGAACGGAACGCTCTGGACGACGGGCAGGTTCGACTCCGCCGACTTCGGTTCGGGCGCGGTGCCCGGAGGCTACATGTCGGCGTTCCTCGTCGGGCTCGACGTCGCGACGGGCGCGACCAAGGTCAGCACCACGTGGGCCACGGGCGAGGAGCAGGGCTACTCCGTCGCTCTCTCGCCCGACGGCGGCGTCTTCGTCAGCAGCTCCTACGACCAGGGCGCGAACGGCTGCTCCAGCAGCGACGCGAGCACCGGATCGCTCCGGCGCTTCGACGACGACACGACGCCGACGTGGGTGCAGACGTACGCGGGCGGCCTCGGCTTCCGGCACCTCGAGCCCGACGGTCAGGGCGGCGTCGTCGGCATGGAGATCGGCGACACCTCGCGCCACGCGAACCGCGCCGTCGACCTCGGCGGCGGCACGATCGTGACGGGCGCGTTCGTCGTGCGGATCGACGGCGGCGGCGCGCTCACGTGGGTGCGGCAGCTCGACGACACGGGCGGGTTCGACAGCGCCGCCCCGCACGTCGACTCGCACGGGCAGATCCTCGTGATCGGCGACGCCGAGCGCGGCATGAACCTCGGCTTCGGCGACATCCCGAAGGCCAGCGCGTTCGTCGCGCGCCTCGACGCGCAGGGCAACCTGCTCTCGACGACGCCGTGGCTCACGCCGTCGAGCGGCGCGCCGCCAGGCAGCAGCGGCGCCTTCGGGCCGGCCGTCTTCACTGCGGACGATCAGCTCGTCGTGGGCGCCGCGTACGCGGGCACGGTGCGCGTGATCGACGGGGCGATCCTCGGGCCGACCGCGGGCGGGACTCAGCAGGCGCTGATCGCGCAGATCGCACCGTAGGACGAACCTTCGACCCAGCTGCGGCGACGGGCGGGACCCTCGGCGCGAGGCGGGCCACTCTTCGGGCGGCGGTCGCGCGTGTCGTCAGCTCGCGCCGTAGTACGCCGTCAAGCGGTGCAACATCTGCAGCACGCCGATCCACGTGACGATCTCGACGATGGCCGCGGGCGAGAGCGAGCGCGCCGCGGTGACCGCCGCGTCGTCGACCTCGGCCGGGCTCGGCGACGTCGCCTCGGCGAGGGCGACCACAGCGGCGATCGTGGT
>DASYCF010000057.1:0-2227 GCA_036500365.1 Byssovorax sp. | reverse complement strand
GAGGCGCTGCACGGCCCGATCAACGCGGTCGCGCCCGAGCCCGCGACGTCGGTCGAGCTCGCGAAGGCGATCGGGCAGGTCATCAACCGCCCCGCGTGGGTGACGACGCCCGAGAGCGTGCTCCGCTTCGCCATGGGCGAGGTCGCCGAGATCATGGTCACGGGCCAGCGCGTCTACCCGCGCCGCGCCGTCGACGCGGGCTACGCGTTCCACCACGCGCACCTCATCCCTGCCCTCGAGTCGATCCTGGCGCCGTGACCGCGCCGCGGCGCCGCCTCGTGGGCGAGGGCCCCCTGCGTGACGCCGCGATCCGCCTCGCCACCGCCGCGTCCGCGCTCGCCGGCGCGGTGCTCCTCGGCGGGATCGTGCTCTTCGCGCTCGGCCGCGGGCGCTGGACGTTCGGCGACTCGCTCTACTTCGCGATCAACGCGGTCTCGACCGTCGGCTTCCGTGAGCTCGACGGGACCGATCACGTCCCCTTCTCGCGGCCCGCGATCATCGGCATCATCGTCCTCGGGCTCGGCACGGTCGCGTATTTTCAGTCGAGCCTCACGGCGCTGCTCGTGCAGGGCGTCGTGCTCGATCGCTACCGCCTACGACGCATGCAAGCTCGCATCGACGCCCTCGAGGATCACGTCATCGTCACCGGCGCCGGCGCGACCGGGATGCACGTGGTCGAGGAGCTCCATCAAGCGAAGTCGCGCTTCGTCGTCGTCGACCGGAGCCGCGAGGTGTGCGAGCGCCTCTCGCGCGACGCGTGCCAGGGCTCGATGCTCTACGTCATCGGCGACGCGACCGACGACGCCGTGCTGCTCGAGGCGGGCATCCGCCGCGCGATGGGCGTCGTCGCCGCGCTGACCGAGGACAAGGACAACCTCTTCGTCACGCTCTCGGCGCGCAGCCTCAACGCCCGCGCGCGCATCGTGTCGAAGTGCATCGGCCCGGACGCCGCGCAGAAGATGCTCCGCGCCGGCGCGAACGCGACCGTGAGCCCGAACATGATCGGCGGCCGGCGCCTCGCGAGCGAGATCGTGCGGCCCGCCCTCGTGAGCTTCATGGACCGCATGCTGCGCGACCACGAGGCGCTGCGCCTCGAGGAGGTCGCCCTCGCCGACGGCTCGTCGTTCGCCGGCAAGACGCTCGCCGAGCTGCCGATCCGCGCCGATCAGCAGCTGCTCGTCGTCGCGGTGCGCGCCGACGGCAAGTCCTTGAACTACCCGGACGGGAGCACCGAGATGCTCCCCGGCAGCGTGCTCATCGTCCTCGGCGCGACCGCGAACATCGCGAAGCTCCGCGACGCGCTCGGCTGAGGCGATCGCTCAGGAGAGGGGCGAGGCGCCTTCCGGGACCTTCGAGCCGTTCGTGACGACGACGCGCGCGCTCGGGTAGAGCGCGTGCACGGCCGGCTCGATCACGCCGCGCGTGGTCAAGAGGGCCCCGGGGCAGCCCGAGCAGGTGCCTGCGAGGTGGAGCGTCAGCTGATCGGGCTCGACCGCGACGACGTAGATTTCGCCGCCGTCGGCCCGAATCAGCGGCGCGATCACCTCGCGGCAAAGCTTCAGGAGCTGGTCAATCGAGGCCGGCATGCGGGGCGACCGCGGAGCTTACCAGCGGTCGCGCGAGACGCGGAAAGAATCGGCGTTCACAGCGCAGAGACCATGATCGCGACCGCCGCGTCGGCCCCGAGCTCGGGCACGCGCTGCGCGGCGACGCCGAACTCGCGACCCGTGACGTCGAACGCGCCGCGGTACGGGCCCGCCTTGGTGCGCTCGACGAGGTTCAGGCCCTCGATCGCGTGCGCGTCGACGTCGGGCGTCAGCGGGGCGCCGTAGGCCTTGTCGCCGAGGACGACGAACACGTACGAGATCGGCGAGACCTTGCGATCGGTCTTCTGCGCCGCGTCGGCGAGGTCCCGCTTCGCCATGTCCTCGAGGTGGAACGCGAAGCGGCGCGTGGACCAGCCGGTGACCAGCACGGCCTTCGTCTTGCCGTCGGTCACGATCGGGTGGGCGACGATCCACGTGGTGTCGGGGCCGGTGCGCAGGCCGCGCGTCTCCTGCATCTCGCCGCGCGCCTCGACCAGGGCGCTCGCGGGGTCGAGCGCCTTCTTCAGCGGCGGGAACGCGGAGATGACGTTCTTGCCCGCGAGCAGATCCGGGTCGGCCTCGCTGCGGAGCACGGTGCCGGCCGGGTCGGCCACGGAGAAGAACGTGACCTTCGACACGTC
>DASYCF010000056.1:0-7734 GCA_036500365.1 Byssovorax sp. | reverse complement strand
ACAACGCGCGGAGGAGGCGCGACAGCCTTGGGCTCCGTCGTGCGCGCGTTGCCCACACTGCCCACAGACCCGACGACGACTTTTTTGATTTTCTGATTTCAGAAAAAAATAAATACGTCGTCGAGTCGGTGGGCAGTGTGGGCAACGCGTCGAATAGACGTTTCGGTCCACTCGAGGACCGTCGGCGCGTTGTCCAAGCGACTGTGGGCAACGCGCACGCCGACCCTTCCGCTTCGCGAGGCCAGTCGGCGCGTTGTCCACAGGCGCGTCACTGTCCACGGACCGCCCGCCGCATCGACTCTTTGGCCTCGGCAGGCTTGACAAATCACGCGCATGGATTAGATTCGCTGAATCAAGATGCGTCAACAGACAATCGAGTTTCGCACCTGGGGTGGTCGCCGCGCCGGCGCTGGGCGCAAGCCGGCAGGTACGGTGCGCGGCGCGGTTCACGAAGCTCGGCCGGCGGTCGGACGGTCGGTCCCGCAGCACCTCACGATGCGCGTGCGGGGCGTGCCGAGCTTGCGATCCGAGCGATGCATGAAGGTCATTCGACAGGCGTTTGCGGAGGGCAAAGAGCGCTTCGGCTTTCGGCTCGTGCAGTACGCCGTGCAGCCGGACCACCTGCACTTGATCGTCGAGGCGGCCGGGAAGAAGAGCCTGTCGAGCGGCGCGCGCGGTCTGGCCATCCGCATCGCGATGCGGATCAACCGGCTCCTCGGACGAGCGGGCAAGGTGTTCGCCGAGCGGTATCACGCGGTGGCGCTGGGCTCGCCCAAGCAGGTCCGGCGTGCGCTCGCGTACGTGCTGCTTCAGGAGCGGAGGCACGCCGCGAAGCGACGCTCCGAGATGACCACCGAGCTCGATCCGTGCTCATCGGCCCTCACGTTCGACGGCTGGGCCGACGCGTCGCCGCGCGCGGGACCGTGGGACGTCACGGTGGCGGAGCCTCGCACCTGGCTGCTCTTGACCGGCTGGCGGCGCCACGGGCGCATTCGGCGCGCGGAGATCCCCGGCGCCGCGTGAAGACAGCCGCGCCGCGACTCAGGCGGCGACGAACGGGGGCAAGATGCGCGCGAGCTCGCCGCTCATCGCGAGCGGGCCGGTGACGTTGTGTACGGCGCCGAACTCGGGCCGGGGCTCGAGCGAGAAGCCGGGGCAGGCGCCGAGGCGCGTCGCGAACTCGTGGTCGACGGCGTTGCCCGGCGCGTAGCGGATCTCGTAGCGGGTCTTGCCGTTGTGCACGCGGACGGCGTCGACGAGGGCGGCGCGGGCGGGCACGGCACCGTCGAGCTTGGCGACGCTCGGCGCGAAGGCGAACACGCGGTCGACCTCCATCAGGTGGCCGAAGAGGATGGCGCCGTAGCCGCCGCTCGAGTGACCGAACGCGTACGTCTCGCGCACGTGGGAAAACTCCGCCTGCATCTGCCGATACCACTCGACGACGGCCGCGGGCGACGCCATGCGCGGGCCGATGCCGCGCTGGAAGTTCTCGGCGTAGGGGTCGCGCAGCAAGATGAGGTTGCGCGTGCCGAGCGTGCTCTTGTCGAGGAAGTCGGGGCCGAGGCCGAAGCGATCGCCGCGGTCCATGCGCGCCGCGCACACGATGAAGAGCTGCGCGCAGGCCTTGCGGACGATGCGCGCGCGCGTCCGCTCCTTGGGCATGTCGTCGTCGAGCACGGCCGATGGAGAGTGCACGATCTCGGCCACGCTTGGGAAGCCGCGCCAGCGTTCACGCGCGCGCGTGCGTCCAGGCGATCGCGGCCCAGACGACGCCGCCGCCCGCCGCGACCGCGCGGAGGCGCAGGGGCGACGTCGCGCGCGCGCTCGAGCGCCGCGAGCGCGTCGTCGGTGGGCTCGTAGAGCGGAGGCAGGCGTCGAGCGAGGCGAGCACCGCCGCCGTGCCGAGGCATCCCGTCTCGGCGAGCGTCGTCACCGCGGGCGCGCCGAGCGCGGCCTCCATCTCGCCGATCTGCTCGCGCGTCGCGCCGTACGGGAGCGAGACGTCGGCGGGCGGCGCGGCGTCGACGAGGCGCGCGGCGGCGGCGAGGCGTACGCGCCGGAGCTCGCCCGTGTACGCGCGGTCGGGCGCGCGGAACGCATACGACGCGTCGGCCGTCGGCGGGAGCGCGCCGGGGATCGTGAACGAGCGCCCGTCGACCCTCTCGGTGCCGGCGAACGCGACGTCGAGGCCGCCCGCGCTCGGGCCGCGCGCGAGCACGACCGCGGCCGCGCCGTCGCCGTAGAGCGACGCGCTCGCGTCGCCGCGCGCGAGGTACGGCGAGATCACCTCGACGGCGACGACGAGCGCCGTCTCGACGCCGGTCGCGACGAGCGCCGCCGCCTCGAGCCACGCGAGGATCGCCCCCGCGCCGCCGCCGCGCACGTCGGCCGAGAGCCCGGACTGGCCGAGGCGCAGGGCGACCTTCGCGGCCAGCGACGACGAGACGGTGCGCGGCGTCGAGGTCGCGACGTGCACGGCGTCGACGCGCGCGAGCCCCGCCGCCGCGAGCGCGCGCGCGCCGGCCTCGGCGGCGAGCTCCTCGGGGCCGATGCGCGCGGCGACGCCGGGCGGACCGAGCCATTGCCGCGTCGCGACGCCCCAGCCCGCGGCGTGCGCCGACGTCGCGCCGAGCGCGGCGAGCGCGCCGTCCGTGTCGAGCTCGAGCGCACCTGGATCGACGTCGCGTGGGCGCGCGCTGCCGCTGCCGACGATCGCGACCCCGCGCACGGGTCCGAGGCGCGTCCCGCTCGAGGCCATGCGCGGAGCATAGTGCGCTCGCGCCGACCCCGCGTCGTCCGTGGCGCGGCGTCGTTCGCCGCGCCGACGACGGTCGCCTCGAGTCCCCGCTGCTTGCTAGTCTCGCCGACGATGGAGGGCGCGCTCGGGGTCGGTGTGGCGATCGCCGTCGCGGTCGGCGCGAGCACCGCGTCGTTCCCGCTGGTAGCGGTCGCGCTCGCGCCCTTCGCGCGCGTCTGGATCGTGGAGGGCGCGCTCGGTGTCGGGCCGAAGATCCTCGAGGCGCGCATCGGCGGGGCCCTCTGGCGCGTGCGCCTGATCCCGTGGAGCTCGTACGTCATCGCCCACGGCATGCAGGCGCCCGAGCTCGTGAGCGCCGAGGCCTCGGCCGAGGCGGCGGCGCGCGCGCGAGACCGCGGACGGCTCCCGTGGGACGAGGCGCCGCCGACGCGTCGCCTCTTCGCGTTCGTCGTCGCGCCGCGCCTCGCGCTCTTCGCCGTGGCGTGCGCGGCGCTCGGTCCGGCGCGCGCGGCCTTCGCCGTCGTGCGCGGCGTGCCCGAGGTGCTGTTCGTGGGTCCGAGCGCGCGCGCGATCCTCGACGCCGCCGCCGCGGTCGGCGCGCGCGAAGGCTTCGTGACCGTCGCGGCGCTCGCCGTGTGCAAGTTGATCGCGCTCGGCGTGGTCGCGCTGCCGACCGATCTCGTCTTCGCGACGTCGCACCGCTCGGACGCGTGGCTCGCGAAGGTGCGCGCGGGCGTCATGCTCGTGACGCTCGGGCTCATGCTCGCGTGGATCGTCGCGTGGGCGCGCTGGGCGCTCGCGTAGGGCACGCCGGGAGCGCGCGACTCATCCGCGATCCGACTTCGCCTCGAGGAGCCGCGCGCGCAGCGTCGCCGTCGCGCGATCGAGCCGGGCTCGCTGCGTGGACCCCCGCTCGGCGAGCCGCAGGGCGTCCGCCTCGTCGTCGACGACGAGCGCGGGGATGTACGTCTGCCGCCCTTGCTTGTCCTTCACGGACTCGAGGACCACGGCGTCGCGCACGCTCGCCAGGGGGAGCTCGCGTCGCGTCGCCGCGAACGGCCAGCGCGTCTGCACGATCGCGACCGTGCCCGCGGCGCGATCGATCTCGACGCGCGTGACACGGAAGACGAAGAACGCGACGAACGCGAGCAGGACGCCCCACAGCGCGAAGACCGCCGCGACGGCCGTCGGCTCGTCGTAGTCGACGTGGAGCGAGCGCGCGCTCGGGTCGGCGAGGAAGGCGTCGAGCTCGCGCTCGGCCTCGGCGCGCGAAGCGTGGCCGGCGCTGCGATGTGAGACGTGCACCTCGCCCGAGTCCGTGACGACGACGAGCGTGTACGTCGTCGAGTGCCGGCTGCGCGTCTCGTCGAGGTGCGTCGAGCGGATCGACGCGATGGGGATGCGCTCGGCGCTGAGCTCGACGTCGACGATCGCCAGCGTCGACGCGACGACGCACGCGCCCGCCGTTCGATCGCACGTGATGTCGACGTGCGACGCGGCGACGACCGCGCTCGCCTCGACCGCGACGAACCACGCGAAGAGGAGGAGCGTCAGCCCCGCGGTCGTCGACGCGGAGAACGGCGCGAACGTGACGGAGGCGCGCCGTGGTGGGGCGGCGCTCAACGGCGCCCCTTGCGGCGCGCGAGGAGGATCTCGGCAGCGGTCAGCGGTCGCGAAGACGCGGGCGGCGCGTCCGCGGGAGGCGGCAGGGGCGCGTCGGTCGGCGGCGCCGTCGCCTTCGGGGCCTGCGAAGCGATCGGCGCCGCGCGCGCGACGGGCGCTGCGCGCGGAGCGGGCGCTGGCACGCGGACGTCGACCGGCGGCGGCGTCGGCTGCGCGGCGGCGCGCGCGCGCTTCGACTGGAGGAGCGCGAGCGCCGCCTCCGGGCCAACGGCGACCGGCGATGGCGCCGCGCGGCGCAGGCCCTCGAACCACTGCACGAGCCAGAGCGGCGGCGACAGCCGGCGCGCGCCCACGGCGAAGAGCAGCGTCAGCGCCGCGACGACGACGAGCATCGAGGTGAGATCCTCGTACGCGAACCTGCGGGTCGCGCGGTCGCCGAAGATGCCCGCGAGCGTGTCGCGCCGCCTCCCGCCCGTGAACTCGGCCACGCGCGTGAGCAGCGCGACGTCGCTGCCCGTCGGCCGGAGCTCCTCGCCGGCGGTGAGCACGGCGCCCGTCGTGCCGACGGCCTGGCCGCTCTGCTCGTCGCGCGCGACGGCGACGTACGTGCCCGGCCTCGCGAGCGGGAGATCGGCGGCGTACGTGCCCGCGCCCGTCGCCTCGAGCGCGATCTCGCGGGCGAACCCGTCGGGGCCGGCGACGTGCGTGACGAGCCTTCGGAACGACTGCGCGCGCCCGTCGTCGCCGATCACGGTCGCGCGCACGTGCAGCGAGCCGCCCACCGCGTCGGCCTCCAGGCGCACGCGCGCGTCCTCGCCCCGACGCGACACGTCGCGCGCGACCTGCGCCACCATGCGCGACGCGCCGGGCCACGTCGTCCACGCGGCGCCCCAGCGATCCTTGAGATCGCTCGTGAACGCGGCCGCGCGCCCGATGCCGGCGCTCCACGTCGCCAGCAGCGGGTCGCCGTCGGTGCCTAGCAGGTGCACGCTCGCGCGCGGCTTCGGGATCGTGATCACGTAGCCCTTGAGCTCGGGCGCCTCGCCGAAATCGATGCCCGAGGTCACGGCCCCGGGCGCGCCGACCTTCGCGCGGAACGGCTTCTCGTAGAGCGACGAACGGGCGGCGAGGATCGTCTCCTGCGTGAACACGGCGGGCAGGCGCGTCGCGTCCTCGATGACGTAGAAGCGGCCGTGGCCGAGCGCGGAGAGGTGCTCGAGGCGCGGCACGTCGCTGCCGTTTCCGAGCGCGACGACGCTCGTCGTGATGCCGTGCTGGAACGCGGAGGCGACCTTCGGATCACAGCCCGCGTTTCGCTCGGCGTCGCTCCCGTCGGCGAAGAGGAGCATGTGCTTCAGGTTCACCTTCGCGGCGCCGAGCGCCTCGTACCCGGCGTCGAGGGTGATGTCGACGTAGATGCCGCCGCCGCCCACGCCGACGCCGCGGATCTTCGCGTCGATCTGCGCCTTGTCGACGACGGGGCCGAGCGGGACGCTCCACATGACGGCCGTGTCGACGTGCTCGACGCCGAGCATGTCGCCCGGGCCGAGGAGCGCGGCGGAGCGCGCCGCGGCCTCGTTCGCGAGGTCGAGCTTGTTGTGTCCGCCGCCCGCGTCGGCGCCCATCGAGCCCGAGATGTCGATGCCGATGACCTCGGCGAGGCTCGCGCGGCGGCGGTCTTGCTTGATGTCGAACGACACGGGCGACACCTCCTCGAGCGAGGTGCGCGCGTAGCCGCCGGGGCCCATGCTGCGGTCGCCGCCCATCAGCACGAGGCCGCCGCCGAGGTCGCGCACGTAGCTCGCGAGCGCGTCGATCTGCGACGGCGCGAGGTCGGACGCGCGCACGTCGGAGAGGAACACGACGTCGTACGCGGCGAGCGCGCCGAGGTCGGCCGGGACGCCGGCGCCCGTCGCCTGATCGACGCGGAACGCGGCGGCCTCGAGCGCGCGCGCGACGAACGCACCCTGCCCCGGGTCGCCCTCGAGCACGAGCGCCGCCGCCGAGCCGCGCACGCGCACGAACGCGCTCGCGGTGTTGTCCTCGGGCGCCTGATCGAGCTTCGGGTCGAGCGCGGTGATCTCGACGTCGTAGCGGTGAAGGCCGGGGCCGGGCGCGATCTCCTTCACGCGGAGCACGTCTTCTCCCGCGGCGATCTTCGCGTTCGCGCGCGCGATCACCTCGCCGTCGCGCTTGACGCGCACCTCGACGTCGGCGGCGGCGGACGACGACGTGACGACGCGCAGATCGAGCGACTCGCCCTCGTCGGCGCGGGTCGGCGCGCGCATCGACACGACGCGCACGTCGGGCACGGCGCGCTGCTCGAGCGGGAGCACGTCGACCGGGATCTCGCTCGCGAGCGCCGCCGCGGCTGCTGCGAGCGTGTCGCCGCGCGTCGCGACGCCGTCGCTCACGAGCACGACGCGCGCCGCCGAGTCGGGCGGCACGTCGGCGAGCGCGCGGCGGATCGCGCCGGCGAGGTCGGTCCCGTCGCGCCCGACCGAGGCGCGCTGCGGCGCGGCGAGCTGCGACTTGAGCCGCGGCGGATCCTCGGTGAGCGCGTCGGCGCCGAACGACACGACGCCGATGCGATCCTCCTCGCGCATGCCGAGCTCGGCGACGGAGAGCTCGCGCGCGATCCGCGGTTCGGCGCCGGGCACGAGATCGATCGAGCGGCTGCGATCGACGGCGACGATGATGGTGAGCCGGTCGAGCGGCCGGCCGATCTCGGGCCCGGCCGCGGCGAGCGCGGCGGCGCACGCGGCGAGCTGGACGATCGCGTCGCCGACGCGGCGCCTCCACGGCGTGATCCGCGCCGGGTGGTTCGCGAGCCGCACCGCGATGAACCACGTCGCGAAGACGCCCGCCGCCGCGGCCCAGGGGCGCGCGAGCCGCAGGTAGAGCTCCGGCACGAGGCGCACCCACGCGAGCGCCGCGTAGAGCGCAGGCAGCGACGCGAGCAAGAAGCCCGCGAGCAGGATCGGCCGCGCGCGCACGCCGCGCCGCAGGAGCTCGCGGAGGAGCAGCGCGAACGCGAGCGCGAGCGCCGCGGTCCAGGCGTACGGCGCGTACGCCGCGAGCGGCGCGAGCCTCACGCGGGCCTCCGCGCGGTCGCGGCGCGCTCGGGCCGCCTCGGCGCCGCGTTCACGAGCGGCCGCGGCTTGCGCGTCAGGTACGCGACGTCGGCCACGAGCAGCGCGAGCGCGGCGAGCGCGAGCAGGTAGCCCCACTCGGTGTGCGCCTGCACGGGCGGGCCGCCCTCGCTCACGCTCGCGGTGCCCTTCGTCGACGCGGCGGCCTGCTCGCCGCCGACGTTGCTCTCGGCGGCGCTGACGAGGTTCGCGGGCACGAGC
>DASYCF010000055.1:0-6101 GCA_036500365.1 Byssovorax sp. | reverse complement strand
TGCCGTTGCCGTTGCCGTTCGCGTGCGCCACGGCCGAAACGGTACACCAACGCGCGAGGCGTTCCCATGGGCGTCGTGGTATCGACTGGCGCATGCATCGCCTCGTCGCCACCGCGCTCGTCGCCTCGTCCGTGCTGGTCTTCGGCTGCGGCGCGCAGCAGCGGCCCGACGGCGGCGAGGGGCTCTTGCCCGTGGGCGCGGCGGCGCCGGATCTCGCGGCGCCCGATCAGAACGGCAAGGCGCACCACGTGGCCGAGGAGCGTGGGCACGCGCTCATCGTCTATTTCTATCCGAAGGACGGCACGCCCGGCTGCACCAAGGAGGCGTGCGCGTTCCGCGACGCGTGGGCGAAGTTCCAGGCCGCGAACGTGCAAATCTACGGCGTCTCGGCCGACGGCGGCGCCTCGCACGCCGACTTCGCCAAGGTGCAGAAGCTCCCCTTCCCCATCCTCGCCGACCCGGATCACACGTGGTCGAAGGCGTTTGGCGTCGGCACGACGCTCGGCATGGACTCGCGCGTGAGCTTCCTCATCGACAAGGACGGCAAGGTCGCGCGCGTGTACCCCGACGTCGACCCCGGCGTGCACGCCGATCAAGTGCTGAAGGACGCCGCCGAGCTCCACTGAGCTGACACGAGACCACGGCGGGAGCGCCGCGGCTGTGAGTCCAGGCTCGCGGCTCACGCGCTGGCGGGGACCTCTGCGCGGCGAATGCGCCCGTAGCGTCGCCAGCCCGTCGAGAGCAGCAACGTGCGAGCCTCCGCGACCGTCCACGCTTCGTCGGCGAGGTCACCCTCGCGTGAGACGCAAGACTCGCTTCCGGCTGGCGGCCAACCTTGGCCGGACAGGATCGGTTACCCGCAGGCTACCTTCGTGAGGTTTCAGTTCCGCCTTCGCTACATCACTTCCTCCTCACCCAAGCTTCGCCTGGCGCAACTTGAACAACGCGCCGACGGTCCTCGAGTGAACCAAGACGTCTCCTCGACGCGTGCCCACACTGGCCACCGACTCGACGACATTTTTTGTTTTTTCTGAAATCAGAAATCAAAGATTCGTCGTCGGGTCGGTGGGCAGTGTAGGGAACGCGCGCACGACCGACCTGGCGGCGGTCGCTTCTCCGCCGCGCGTTCTCCCAGCGCCGGTGGGCAACGCGCACGACGACCCTCCCGCCCCCGAGACCTCACACGCGTTGTCTACGGGCGCGCCACTGTACGTACTCGATCTCGCCGCCGTGGGCGCGACGCTCGAGGTGGACGCGCTCTACGAGGGCGTCTTCGCGGTCCCCGGTGAGGACGATCCCGCGCCGCCCGGCTGAGCGTCACCTCGCGTAGCGCGCGTCGGTCCCGGCGAAGGCGCGTGACACGGCGTCGATCTCCTTCAGCAGCGCCGGCGCGAGGGGCTTCGCGAGGGCGTCGAGCGCCTCGTCGAGGTGCTGCACGCTGCCGGGGCCGACGATCACCGAGTCGACGAAGTCGGCCGCGGCGCAGAACCCGTAGGCGAGCTCGACGAGGCTCATCCCGTGCTCGGCGGCGAGGAGCTTGTAGCGGTCGACGAGCTCGAAGAAGCGATCGGAGAGATAGCGCCCCACGTACATCGCGTTCTTCTCGAAGCGCGAGCCCTTCAGGGTATCGCCCGATCGCGTGTGCCGGCCGGTCAACAGGCCGCCAGCGAGCGGGTTGTAGATGGTCGTGTGGATCTTGTGCGCGCGCGTGAAGCCCCGGTACTCGAGGTCGAGCTGGCGGATGAGCGCGTTGTAGATCACCTGCGACGTGCTCGGCCGGAGGCCGGCGTAGGTCATCTCGAGGATCTGCCACGACGCGTAGTTCGAGACGCCGAACGCGCGCACCTTGCCCTCGGCCAGCAAGGCTCGCATCGCCTCGAGCGTCTCGGCGATGGGCGTCGCGGGGTCGGGCGCGTGCAGGTAGTAGAGGTCGACGGCGTCGACGCCGAGGCGCGCGAGGCTCTCGTCGACGGCGGCGCGCACGCGGTCGGGGGCGAGGCCCTCGGCGCGGCCCGCGACGCGGCCGAGGCCGACCTTCGTCGCGACGCCGACGTCCGCGCCTTTGTGCCGCGCGAGCGCCGCGCCGACGATGCGCTCGGACTCGCCGCCTTCATAGACGTTCGCCGTGTCGATCAGCGTGACGCCGCGCTCGACGGCGCGGTCGATCACGCGCGCGGCGTCGGCCTCGGGCGTGCGGCGCCCGAAGTTCATCGCGCCGAGCACGACCTTCACCGGCTCGTCCGGCGCGCGGTGCCGCGTCCAAAAGGCGTCCACCCGGGTCAGCCCTTCAGCTTCTTCGCGAAGAAGGCGTCGATGCGCTTCCACGCGTCGTCGGTCGAGGCGGCGTCGTAGCCCTCCTTGTTCGACGGGTTCATGAAGGCGTGACCGTCGCTCTCGTAGATCTTCACGTCGACGTCCTTGTTCACGGCCTTCGCCTCCTTCTCGAACGTGTGCACGTCGTCGGGCGTGATGCCCTTGTCCTTGCCGCCGAAGTTGCCGAGGAAGGCGGCGTGCATGTTGGCGATCGCGGCGCGGTCGACGACGAGGTGACCGTAGTTCACCGCGACCGCGGCGAGGGCCTTCTCGTGCGTGGCGAGGTTCGTCGCGTAGCCGCCGCCCATGCACCAGCCGACGGCGCCGACCCTCGTAGGCTCGACGTCGATGCGCTTCGACAGGAGCTCGAAGCCGGCCTCGAGATCGGCCAGGCCGCGATCCTCGGGCAGGCCGCGCATGAGCTCGTGCGCCTCTTCGGGATCAGTCGTCGACTTTCCGCGGTAGAGATCGACGGCGAGCGCGACGTAGCCTTGCTCGGCGAAGTGATCGGCGGCGCGCTTCACCCAGTCGTTCATGCCCCACCACTCCTGGATGACGAGGATCGCCGGGTGCTTGCCCTTCGCGTCGCCGGCGGGCACGGCGAGGTAGCCGGACGCCTTGCCCGCGCTGCCTGGGAAGTCGACGGCGGTGCCCTTCAGCGGCGCGCCGGGCGGCTCGAGCGGCGGCCCGCCCGACGGCGCGGTGGCGATGGCGTGATCGTGCGCGCCGTGCGGCGGCTCGGTCGCCTGCGACGAGCCGCGTGCCGCTGCGGGCGACCTCGGCGGCGGCTGCGACTTCTCCTGGCGCTCGGGCGGCCGCGGCTGACCTTCGCTCCTCGGCGCGTCCGAGCTCGAACAGCCTGCGACGAACATCGTGAGGGCGAGAGCTGCGATGGTGACGCGCATGAGATCCTCCTTCGCGCGGCGCGGACGCCGCACGGCGCGCGAGGTTAACGCCGCACCCGCCGCGCTCAAGTCGGGAACGGCCCGCCGCGCGTGTCGCGCGCGTCCCCGTTCTCGGTTGGTTCATTTCCCTGGACGCAGGCGCGCGCCGTGCGATGAGCTCCCCGCGTGACGAGCGAGCTGACCCAGCGACTCGAGGCGCACCTCACGCGTGAGATCGGCGCGCGCGCGATCGTGCACGCGGCGAGCCCGCTCGGCGGCGGCGCGTGCCAGGACAACTACGAGATCGACGCGGAGCTCCCCGCCGAGGCCGGTGAGATCGCGGGGCGGCGACGGCTCGTGCTCCGCGCCGACGCGAAGCGCTCGCTCCCGGGCAGCATCGATCGGCGCGCCGAGTTCGCCGTCGTCAACGCGGCCGCCGACGCAGGCGTGAAGACGCCACGCGCGCGCTTCCTCGGCGAAGGCCTGACGCGCCCGGGCGCGTTCGGCTACCTGCTCGACTGGGCCGACGGCGTCGCGATCGGCCGGCGCGTCGTGCGCGACGCCGACCTCGCCGGCGCGCGCGCGAAGCTCCCGAACGAGCTCGCCGCGGAGCTCGCGCGCATCCACTCCGTGACGCCCGAGTCGACGGGCGCGCCGCCGCTCGCGCTCCCCGCCGACCGCGATCCCGTGCGCGCCGCGCTCGACGCGTCGTGGAAGGCCGTGCTCGCGCTGCCCGAGGCGCGCCCCGGGCTCGCGCTCGCGCTCGCGTGGCTCGAGGACCACCCGCCGAGGGATCGCAGCCTGTGCCTCGTGCACGGCGACTTCCGCACGGGGAACTTCCTCGTCACGCCGGACGGCCTCTCGGCCGTGCTCGATTGGGAGTTTTCGCGGTGGGGCGCGCGCGCAGAAGACATCGCGTGGCTCTGCATGCGCACGTGGCGCTTCGGCGAGACGAAGAAGCCCGTCGGCGGCTTCGGCCAGCGCGCCGAGCTCCTCGACGCGTACGAGCGCGCGAGCGGCCACCTCGTCGACGCGGCCGACGTGCATTTCTGGGAGATCCTCGGCAACGTGCGCTGGGCGACCGGCTCGATCGAGCAGGGCGAGCGCTTCCTCTCCGGCGCCGAGCGCGACCTCGAGCTCGTCGCGATCCCGCGGCGCGCCGTCGAGATGGAGTACGAGGCGCTGCGCCTCCTCGAGACGGGACCCCGCTGAGGGACAGTCATGCAAAATCGCCCGGAAAAGCAGGCCCTGCTCGAGGCGGTCGCGCGCTTCCTCGCGACCGACGTGAAGGCCGCCGTCAAGGATCCGAGCGTCGCGTTCCGCGTGCTCGTCGCCGCGAACCTGTGCGCCGTCGTCGCCGCCGAGGTCGCGACCGAGGAGATGCAGGAGCATGCCGAGCTCGAGCGCCTCGTCGCCCTCGGCCTCGCAGAGGACAAACCGCGCGCCGCCTCCGCCGATCGGAAGCGCGCGATCGCCGACGCGAACCGCGAGATCGTGCGGCGCGCGCGCGCGGGCGAGCTCGACGAGGACGCGACGCGGCGGCTCACCGAGCACGCGCTCATCACGATGCGGGGCGAGCTCCTCGCGCAGAGCCCGCGCTTCGACCAGGCCATGGAGATCGAACCTTGAGCGACTTCGCGCTGACCCCCGAGCTCGCCGCGCTCCGCAAGCAGGTGCGCGCGTTCGTCGACGACACGATCATCCCGAAGGAGCGCCTCGTCGTCGCCGAGGATCGCGCCCGCTCGTGGGAGACGCTGCGCGCCCTCCAGGCCGAGGCAAAGCGCGCCGGCCTCTGGACGCCGCACCTCCCGAAGGAGCTCGGCGGGCGCGGCCTCGGCGTGCTCGGGATGTGCGCGCTCTTCCGCGAGATGGGCCGGAGCGAGGTCGGCGCGCGCGTGTTCCACTGCGACGCGCCCGATCAAGGCAACATGGATCTGCTCGTCGCCGTCGCGTCGGCCGAGCAGCGCGCGCGGTGGCTCGCGCCGCTCGTGGCCGGCGAGATCACGAGCGCGTTCTGCATGACCGAGCCCGCGCCAGGCGCCGGCGCCGACCCGTCGAACCTGCGCACGCGCGCCACGAAGGACGGCGCGGGCTGGGTGCTCGACGGCCACAAGTGGTACTCGACCGGCGGCGGCGACGCGGCGTTCCTCATCGTGATGGCGCGCACGAGCGACGACCCGCGGCGCGGCGCCTCGATGTTCCTGGTCGACCGGCGCGCCGAGGGCGTCGAGCACGTGCGCGACGTCGCGACGATGGGCGAGGGCCTGCTCGCGCACCGCGAGGCCGAGCTCAAGTTCCACGGCGTGAAGCTCGACGCAGGCGCCGTGCTCGGCGGCGAGGGTGAGGGCTTCGCGCTCGCGCAAAAGCGCCTCGTGCCGGCGCGCCTCACGCACTGCATGCGCTGGCTCGGCCTCGCCGATCGCGCGCTCGCGATGTGCCGCGAATACGTCGGCACGCGCGTGAGCTTCGGCAAGACGCTCGCGCACCACCAGCTCGTGCAGCACATGATCGCGGCGAACGCGTCGGCCCTCCACGCGGGAAACCTGATGACGCTCCACTGCGCGCACATGCTCGAGGACGGCCTCGCCAAAGAGGCGCGGCCGTACTCGTCGATGGCGAAGAACCACGTCGCGCGCGCGCTCTGCAAGGTGCTCGACGACGCGATCCAGATGCACGGCGCGCTCGGCTACAGCGAGGATCTGCCGTTCTCGACGTGGTACCGCCACGCGCGCGCGGCGCGCATCGCCGACGGCCCGGACGAGGTGCACGAGGTCGTCGTCGCGCGCGACTACCTGCTCGGGAAGCTCGAGCTGCTCGTTTGAGCGGGGTCCCCGCCCTCCGCGTGCGCGCGGGCAACGATCGCGACGTCGACCCGCGGGGCGAGCTCGTCCTCTACTGGATGAT
>DASYCF010000054.1:0-6531 GCA_036500365.1 Byssovorax sp. | reverse complement strand
GAGCGTGTCGGCGGCCGTCGGGTTCATCGCGCTGCTGGGCCAGGCGGTGCTCAACGGGGTGCTCGTCGTCGCGGCGATCCGCGCCAGGCTCGATCGCGGCGAGCCGCTGATGGACGCCGTCGTGCTCGGCGCGCGCGAGCGCCTCCGCGCGGTGCTCATGACCGCGCTGCTCGCGTCGCTCGGCCTCGTGCCCGCGGCGATGTCGCACGCCATCGGCAGCGAGACGCAGCGCCCGATCGCGGTCGTCGTCGTCGGCGGCACGATCAGCGCGGCCCTGCTCACGCTCGTCGTGCTCCCCATCACGTACTACTGGGCGCAGCGGCTGAAGGAGCGCTTCACGAAGCCCGCGCCCGCCGCCTCGCCCCTCCCGGAGCCTGCGCCGCATTGACGTGCTCGCCCGGTGACGCGTCGGCCGGGAACGAGTAGCGTCGAGTCATGCGCAAGTGGTTCCTTGGCGTGTCCGCGCTCGTGGCTGCCGGCCTCGGCGCGTTGGCGGCGCCGAGCTGCGTCGACAGCGTGCCCCTCGTCGCAGGCGGCTTCGGCGGCTCGAGCGCGTACGACGCGGGCTTCCCGTTCGTCGACGGGGGCGAGGTCTGCAACACGCCGCAGGCGCAGTTCGTCAAGGTGACGATGCAGCCGAGCACCGTGTTCCTCACGCCGTGCTCGCGCATGCCCTGCGCGGCGCGCACGGTGAAGGCCGTCGTCGAGCCCGACCTCTGCGACGAGACGCAGCTCACGGTCGCGAGCGAAGACGAGACGATCGCGCGCACGCCCACGCCCACGGTCGACGAGTTCTGCTCGACCGACGAGCAAGGCGGCGGCCCCGTCGCGCCGCACTTCTGCCTCGGCGTGCACAGGCCCACGCTGACGCTCGACGTCTCCGCCGGTTCGAAGACCGGCACGACGACGATCGACGTCACCGTGCCGAGCGGCCCGACGACGACGGCCGTCGGCAAGCTCACCGTCGTCGTGCTCCCCGCCGAGCTGCCGCAGTGCTCGGGCAGCGCGTCGACGCCCGAGCTCAAGGGCGGCCAGACGCTCTCGGGCACCGACGGGCTCGCGGGCGCGTCCGTCGCCATCCCCGACGGCGCCGACGCGCCGCCGCAGGCGGGGTTCGTGTGGACCGTCCCGCACTTCCCGGCGACGATCGGCTGCGCGGAGGACGTCGTGCCTTCCGGCTACGTGAAGCTCGGGCCCGCCGTCACGTTCGGCCCCGCGGCGCAGGCGTTCACGGCGGAGATCCCCATCTCGATCCCGCTGAACCCGGCGCTGTTCCCGCAGGCGGCGCGCATGCGCCACCTCCGCGTGGCGTACTCGGGGCCCGCGTTCAAGCAGCCGCGCACGGTCCCCGTCTCGGACCCGCACATCGTCCAGGTCGGCGGGCAGTGGGCGCTCACGTTCTCCGCGCCGCGCCTCGGCACCTACCAGGCCGTGATCGCGGGCGACGCCGGCACGCACACGTTCACGCGCCGCCTCACGCACCGCGCGGTCATCGGCATCTCGATGGGCGGCGGCGGCACCGCGATGATGGCCTCGCGCCACCACGATCTGTTCGACGTGATGGCCCCGCTCGGCGGACCGGTCGACTGGACGTGGGAGCTCAACTACATCGCGGAGAACCACCTCGCGGGCTTCCGCTCGATCGCGCCGGGGACGACGCTCGCGCAGATCCCGCTCGCCGCCGCGACGTGCACGCACGACGCGGACTGCCAGCCCGACGAGACGTGCCTCGGCAACAGCGCGAACCCGACCGCGATGGGCAAGTGCTCGCTCTTGCCGAAGGCGACCGAGCCGTACGAGCACCCGCAGACGTTCAATTTCTGGTGGTACGAGCTCGCGCCGCCGGGCGGCCAGAGCGGCAACGGCGGCACGTTCGCGCGCCAGGACTACATCCAGATCTTCCGCGACCTCGCGATCATGTTCGGCAACCCGAACGGCGGGAACCTCTCGCCGACCGGGCAGAACCTGCCCGCGGGCGTCGACCCGAACGGCAAGAGCGTCCTCGGCGAGCACACGCACGGCGAGTGCAAGATGTGGGTCGACCCGATCGACGGCGACGCGAACGAGGCGATGGAGCAGCAGGTCGCCGACACGTGCCCGACCGAGCGCTGCGCGAACAACCAGGTCCTGCAGAACTACTTCGACGACGAGTACAACCCCGACGGCACCTTCCCCGTCATCACCGTGTGCGACAGCGCGCCCCAAGTGACCGACTCGAGCCCGTGGGCGAACCAGTGGCAGACGGGCTTCACCGGCTACCCGCTCGAGGTCGCGCTCGCCGTCGACTACAACGGCAACGGCGTCCGCGACGAGCTCGAGCCCATCATCCGGGCCGGCCACGAGAAGTGGTACGACGACGGCACCGACGGCATCCCGTCGAGCATGGAGCCGGGCTACGCGCCGGGCGTCAACGACGACCCGAACGGCGACGACTACAACTCGCAGTACAACCCGTCCGGCACCGAGGGCGATCATCGCTTCGAGGACGGCGAGCGCTTCGACGACTACGGCCTCGACGGCGTGCTCGGCACGAAGCAGCAGCCTCCCGGCGGCTGGGCGCAGCCGGGCGACGGCTACGACGTCGGCGAGGGCGACCACAAGTTCACGGTCGCCCCCGGCCTGCAGACGTTCTGGGATCGCGACCCGCACAGCATCATCCGCAACATGGTCGACCCGTCGAAGATCCCGGCGGGCGAGCTCACGGACAACGCGCTCAAGCGCCTCGACGTGTGGACCGACGGCGGCACGCGCGACCTCTTCAACTTCGGCGTGGACGCGCAGCACCTCGTCGGCGCGCTGTACGCGCGCGGGCGCGACGTGCAGTACGTGACTGGGTTCAGCCAGGTGCCCGGGCTCGACCCCGCCGCAGGCGACGCGTACGACGCGCCGCACGTCGTGTGGGACGATCTGCCGGGCGTCGTCTTCCAGCGGTACGGCCCGACGATCCCGACGAGCGCCTCGATCGCGGACGGCGGCGGCGAGCACGTCGGCACCGCGCAGGAGATCCTCGATCGCGTGCAGAGCGCGATGTACTTCATCGGATCTCGGTGGCAGGAGCCCGAGCTCCGCACGCAGTCGCTCGCCTCGGACGACGCGCCGGATCCCGACGTCCCCGACTGCGCCCAGACGGGCAACTGCACGTTCGACTTCACGTCGAGCAACGGCCGCACGGGGCCGGTCGGCGTGTCGTTCCCGCCGGGCTACGGCAACATCAACAACCGCGGCATCCGCTACCCGGTCGTGTACTTCCTGCACGGCTACGGCCAGGATCCGACGGATCTCGAGGCGGTCGAGGTGCTCATCTCGAACTGGATGAACAGCTCGACCGACAGCATCGCCACGCGCATGCCGAAGATGATCCTCGTCTACGTCGACGGCCGCTGCCGCGTGACGAACGGCAAGAGCGAGTGCCTGCGCGGGACGTTCTTCACCGACAGCGTGATGCAGCAGGGCGCGCAGGACGAGACGTACTGGCTCGAGCTGATGGACGAGATCGACAAGCGGTACCGCACCATGGGCGAGACCGACGTGCCCTGGATCGAGTAGCGATGGGGCCGCGAACGGCCCCAGACCCCGACCTCCCGTTGGTCGCTCCAGCCGCTACTTGTTCGGGCGCACGCCGCAGCGGAAGCTCCAGCGGCGCCCGCTGCTCCGCTCCGTCGCCGAGAGGCTGAGCGCGGTGCGCTCGTCGATCGCGGCGGGCTTGTCGGCGGCGTGAGCCCCCGCGGGTTGTCCCGCCGGTGGATGCGGCGCGCCCTTCACGACGGCGCTCGCGAGGCGCGTCGCCATCGAGTCGACGCACGCCGAGCCCGGGTCGAGGCGGAGCCGAAGCTCGAGCGACTCGGGGTTCACCGTCGCGTCGACGAAGTCGAGCGGCGCGGTGACCTCGGTCGGCACGTCGAACGTCCAGCCGTCCTGCGTCGGCGCGCATTTGACGGGGCCCTTGCCGTCGAAGTCCTTCCGGCCGAGGCTCACCGGCTCGCCGATCTCGCCCGTCTCGAGGTCGACCGGCATCACGTACCACGCGCCGAAGCGCTCGCCCGGCTCGGGCTGCGCGGCCGCGAGGAGCCCGAGCGCCTCGGACCGGGCGCGCCGCACGAGGATGGGCCCCGGCGCGTTGCGCGTGAACGACGCGCGGTGCAGCACCGTGAGGGCGCGCGCGACGCCCAGATCGACCCGGTAGAGCGTGAGCGACTCGTTGCCCGTCGCGGGCGACAGGAAGAACCAGGTCTCGCCGACGCGCACCGCGCTCGATGGGCGCGGGAACACGCCCGGCTTGTTCGTCGCCGCGTCGCGGAGCTGCTGCGCCGGCTGGCCGTCGACGAGCGCGTAGAGCGCGCAGAGGACGCCGTGACAGCCCGTCGCGAGCGCCGCGCGACCCGACGGATCGAGCAGCGAACCGCGATCGGCGCCGAACGAGATCGACCAGTGCGTCGAGCTCCACGCGCCGTTGCCGATGCCCTCTGACGCCGTGGCCTCGTCGGGCCAAGGCGAGGCGGTCGGCGCCGTCGCGCGGAGGCCGCCGGCGCCGTCGAAGCGATCGTCGAAGCGCACGACGAAGCGACCCGCGCGCGTCCAGTCCGCGCCGCGCTTGCCCCACGCGTACGCGTGCATCTGCGCGAGCTCGCCCTCGTTGAAGTTGCCGTTGTCGAAGCCGGCCTCGTCGGCGGCGAGCGCGGGCGGCGGCGTGTTGCGGAAGGGCAGCCACGGCGAGGTCTGCTGCGGCCCGGGCGCCGTCGCCCAAGGAGCGCCGGCGAAGCGCGACGGCGGCGCGGCGTGGTGCGGCGGCGGCGGTGGGTGCGCGGCCGCTGCCCGCTTCGACGCAGCGAGGGGCGGCGTGGCCTCCGACGCGACCCGACACGTCATCGGCCAGCTGGTGAGCGGGCGCATCGGCGTCCTGGGGGCCTTGGGCGTCTCGGCCGAGGCGAGGTCGTGCGGCGCCCCGGGCTCGCCCCAGCCCACCCGCAGCCAGCCGCCGAACGCGCAGCCGACGGCCGTGCACGCGCGCGTCGGCGTCGCGATCACGGCCGCCTCGTCGCGATCGGGGAGATCGAACGCGCGCCACGTGAAGCCGCCGTCGACGGTCTCGGCCGCGCGGCTCGCGTCGCCGATCGACAGCCCGAAGCGACCCGCGACGAGCGCGCCGCCTACGTCCTCGCGGAGCTCGCCCGCCTTCACCGCGCCGTCGAGCGCGACGCGCACGCCGACGGTGGTGCCGCCCGCCTCGACCCAGCCGGCGAGGGCCTTGTCGCGCTCCTCGAAGCCATCGAGCCAGAGGCCGCGGTGGAGCTCGCGCGCGGCGCTCTTCGGCTCGGTCGGCATGCGCAGCGGGAGGGCGCGCGCGGCGCCGCGCTCGTCGAGGAGCACGAGCTGGCCCGCGGCCCCGGCGTGCGGCGGGACGAGGACGGCGACGCGGCCGTCGGCGAGGGCGACGACGCGCTCGAACCCCACGTCGCCCTTGAGCCGCACGTCGCGTGTGACGCCGGCGATCGAGCGCACGCAGTACGGCGTCCCGCTGCTCTTCACGGGGCCGAAGCGCGGCACGCCGGCGCTCGCGGACGCGGACGGCGCGGCCGATGCGGCGGCCGACGCCGAGGCGGCAGCGGACGCGGACGCGGCGGGCGGCGCGTCGCGATCGTCGAGGAGCCCGAGCGTCGGCGGCGCCGCGACGTCGGCACACGCGCCGCGGATGACGAGCGCGCCGTTGCCGCTCGCGGACACGAAGCGCGGCGACGAGAACGAGAGCAGGCGCGTCATCGCGAGCGGCGGCGCATACGCGTAGACGCGCGTCGCGCCCTCTCGCTCGCCGCAGACGAAGCCCCACCCCGCGCCGACCTTCACCGCGTGGCAGCTCGACGTGCGCTCGGCGTACGCGTCCTCGGCGATGGCGACGATCGACCCGTCGCGCAGCGAGACGCGCGCGATCGCGCCGCCCCGCGCCACGATGGCCGTGTCGGCCGAGTCGGGGAAGCCGTCCTCGAGCGCGGCGCGGAGCGGCCGTCGACCGAGCGGGCCCGGCTGCGTCGCGAGCTTCGCGAGCGCGTCGACGCTTCCATCGGAGGACGGCGACGCGCGGAACGTGACGTTGCCGCGCTGGTCCACCGCGTACGAGCCGTGGTTGACGAACACCGTCGGATCGCCGTTCGCGAGCTGGATGGCGTTGACGTGCTCGGGGATGGTGATGGGCCGCCACGTCGCGCCGGCGTCGAAGGTCGCGACGACGCCGCGGAGGTCGACCTCGGCGAGGCCACGCCAGCCGTCGGCGAAGGCGACCCAGCCATACGCGGTCGCCGGCGGGAGCGGCGCGGTCGACAGCGCCGCGCCCGTCTGCGCATCGATCGCCCGGAGCTGATTCGACGCGTTTTGTCGCACGTAGAGCCGATCGAGCCCCGGGGTGATCGACTCGGCTGCGTACGGGAGCTCGGCGAGGGGCTCGAGCTTCGCCAGCCAGCGCGGTGCGCGCCAGACGTGCGTGCCGCCGCCCGCGTTCTCGTAGAAGAGGTACCCGCCGCCGAAGCGGCTCGGCAGCTT
>DASYCF010000053.1:0-1896 GCA_036500365.1 Byssovorax sp. | reverse complement strand
CGGCGTCCCAGCGCGAGCGCAGCGCGGACTTCGCGAGATCGATCGTGGTGGCCGCGACGACTCCGACCATCGCCGCGCTCATGCCGTCGAAGAACACCGCGAGCCGCGCGACCTCGCGGAGGAGCGGGTACGCGGCGGCGCACCCGATCATGAGGACGACGCTCGGGAGCAGGAACAAGCACGCCGCGACGAGGCCCCCGCGGGCGCCTTGCATGCGCTGACCGAGGAGCGCGAGGAGGCTCGTCGCCGCGGTGCCGGGGAGGCTCTTCGAGAGCTCCGCGAGGACGACGAACGCCTCCTCGTCGAGCCACTTGCGGCGCTCGACGACGTCGCGCCGCAGCTGGGCGAGCACGGAGTAGCCGCCGCCGAAGCCCGCGACGCCGTAGAACAGCGCGATCCTCGCGAGCGCGCCGAGGGAGGCCGCCGGCGGGTGTGCGTCGTGCCCCGGCTCGACGCTCGCGCTCGCGATCGGTTCCATGTGCGCGAGCGTAGAGGGCGCGTCAGTGGGCGCAGGTCGCCGCGTCGCCGCGGGCGATGTGCACGATGGGCCAGCGGTCCGCGCCGACGTCGACGAGCGCGTCGCACACGAGCTTCATGCGGCCGCCCTGGCGCTCGCGGGCGCGGAGCGTGAAGAGCAGCGCGTCGGCGGGCACGCCGGGCGGCGTTCGCCCGTGGAGGTCCTCGTCTTGCTCGACCTCGCGCACGAGCTCGAGCCCGCCCGTCGGCGTCGAGCGATAGCGGCGCTCGCGGAAGATCGCGCCTGCGGCGCCGCGGTTCAGGCGCGACACGAGCTCGCGCCGCCCCGCGTCGACCTCGACGTTGGGGAGCTCGGCGAACGCGGGCGCGTCGACGAAGCGGTTCTTGGAAGGGTCGAAGAGCCACGCGCGGTACCAGTCGTTGTCGGCGCCGCCGACGCGCACGAGCAGATCCGCGTGACCGTCGAAGTTCAGGTCGCGCATCGCCGCGCCTTCGCCGTGCTCGCCGAGCGTCGCGACGTCGTCCGCCGCCAAGAGCTGCTCGATCTCGCCGCCGCGCTGCACCGCGAGCACGCCGGCGCGGCCGCGCGGGGCCGAGGCGGTGCCGGCGCCGCCGAGCTCCTTCGCCTGGTCGAACAGGAGGTCGATCACGCAGTCGGGCGCGGGCGACGAGAACGCGCGGCGGCCCGAGGACACGAACACCCACGGCTTCGTCCGGAAGCGCCCGAGGCGCGCGTCGAACGCGAAGACGAGCCACACCGAGGAGCGCGTGGGCCTGCGCGGACGCACGACGAGATCGGCGCGGCCGTCGCCGTCGAAGTCGGCGAAGCGCGCCTCGAGGTGGGGATCGAGCACGGGCAGCGACCCCGGGAGGGCGATGCGCTGCGCGCGCGGACCGTCCACGACGACGAACGCGGCGCGCTCGCCGTTACGGCCCTGCTCGACGTGGGCGCGGGCCTGCGCGTCCGCGCGCGCGAACGAGCCGCTCGACGCGAGCGCCGCCGCGAGCCCGACGGCCGCCGCCCGCGCGAGATGGAGCATACGGAGACGCGCCACAGACTCCCGCTAGCGGACGGTGCGCTGGCGGGCAACATCGACGCAGGGGGCCCGCGAACACCGGCGTTCTGGCTGCGCGGCGCGAGGGCGGTTACGCTCGCCGGAGTCTCCGTGCCGCGCTTCACCTCTGCTCCGCGCGCGCTCGTCGCGCTGCTCGCCCTCGCTGCGTGCGGTCGATCGAGCCACGCGGTCGAGGTCGAGGCCACGACGGGGATCGCGGCGTTCGCGGCGACGGCGACCGCGACGGCCGCGGACACGGCGAGGGCGCGCGCCGCGGCGGACGCAGCGAAGGCCGCCGCGGCCGAGGCGGCCAAGCCGCGCGTGTGGAAGCCGTCACGCGCCGGCTGCGACGCCGCGCCCGTGT
>DASYCF010000052.1:0-2920 GCA_036500365.1 Byssovorax sp. | reverse complement strand
TCGAGCGATGGCCGCACGGCATCCCGGCGTTCGGTTCGAGCTTTCGCTCGAGGACAAGGTCGTGAATCTCACCCGGCGCGAGGCCGACGTCGCGGTCCGCACCGTTCACTATCGCGAAAGCTCGCTCGTCTATCGAAAGGTGGGAACGCTGTCATACGGCCTGTTCGCGAGCGCGCGGTACCTGGCCGAACGCGCCGCGCCGCGCCGCGCCGGAAGGCGGGCGCCCAAGCTCGGCGTGGCACGCGGGTCGAAGGGCCGTGCGAACCTCCCCCTTGCTCCTCGTCGCAGCCGCGTCCGCGCTCGCCGCGTGCGCCACCCCCGCCGCCTCGCCCGAGCCCGCCGCGTGCGCGAAGCCCGAGTCGATCGCGAAGATGTGCGACGTCGACCGCCTCGCCGGCATCGCCGAGGACGCGGCGCCGTTCGAGGTCGGCGCGCAGCGCACCGCGTGGCTGTCGACGCACATCGACGATCCCGAGGCGATCGAGCTCCGCGTGCGCCTCGGCGTGCTCGAGGCCGAGGCGCAGGGCAAGCGCCTGCGCGAGGTCGCGAAGGAGGCGGGCATCACGCGGTGCGCGCTGGCCGACACGCTCGAGCGCTCGACCACCGGCGGCCTCGTACCGTAGCGCCTGCGCTTCTCGCAGCCGCAGCGTGCGGATTCCGCAGCTCGGCGGAGCTCACGCCCGAAAACACGCGAGAACGCGGAAGGCGCGCGCGTTGCACATCCACCTACCCAGACGACCGGGGAGGTTGAATGAAGCGTGCATACGTGTTGCTCCTGTTGGGTCTCTGGGCCTGTGGCGCGGACGTGGACGACACGACCGACGCGGAGGACGGCGGAGGCGGCGCGGCTGCGGCGGTGACGAGCGCGGGCGCCGGCGGGGCAGACGGGCAGGGCGGCGCGGTCGCGTGCGGCGCCGACGCGCCGACGACGGCCGGGGTCGCGTGCGACTACGCGTACGACGCCTTCAACGCGAGCCCGTCCGTGAACGCCGAGAGCACCGTCGCGTGGTCGTGCGACGCGTCGAGCCGATCGATGACGAGCGACGGCATCCCCGACCACGAGACGGGCGCGTTCCCGAACGCGAACTGCCCGAACACGATGTCGGCGTACTCGGCGGCGGCGACGGTCACGCTGACGCCCGTCGACACCGGCGTCGCGACGAAGATCGGCGTCGTCGGCTACGCGCTGAACGGCGTGAAGTTCGACCCGTCGACGGCGGGCACGTGCACGGTCGACGGCCAGGAGACCTCGTGCAGCCTCATCGGCGACTCGGGCACCTGGAACATCGAGGCGCTCGGACAGACGAGCTTCGACTTCGGCGTCGACGATCAGAACGCGCACGTGCAGCCGACCGGCGAGTACCACTATCACGGCATGCCCGAGGCGGTGCTCGCGGCGCGGAGCGGCGGCGCGGCGGTGCCCACGCTGGTCGGCTTCGCGCTCGACGGCTTCCCCGTGTACGCGCGATACGGATACTCGAGCGCGATGGACGCGACGTCGGCCGTGGTGGCGATGACGGGAAGCTATCGACTCAAGTCGACGCCGGACTCGGGGCGTCCGTCGACCGACACGTACCCGATGGGCGCGTTCACGCAAGACTACGAGTACGCGGCGGGCGCGGGCGATCTCGACGAGTGCAACGGGCGCTTCGACGTCACGCCCGAGTTCCCGTGCGGCATTTACCATTACTACATCACCGACTCGTACCCGTTCATCTCCCGGTGCGAGCGCGGGACGCCGAGCCAGCCGAGCGAGGGCTCGGGCGGCATGATGGGCGGCGGGATGGGCGGCATGGGCGGGATGGGCGGGCCGCCGACGTGCGCGCCCGGACAGACCAGCATGTGCTGCGGCGACGGCATGTGCGATGGCCCGGAGACGCACGCCAACTGCCCGGCGGACTGCCCGTGAGCGGCGCGTCGAAGCTCGTCGCCGCGTCGCTCGTCGCGCTTGTCGTCCTCGCCGCGGCGCCGGCGGAGGCGCACCTCCTGCCGGCCGACCGCGCGACGGTGCGCGTCGTCGGCGCGGGCGTGTTCGTCGCCGCGTCGCTGCCGGTGTCCGCGCTCCACGGCGCCGACGACGACGGCGACGGCGCGATCGACGCCGCCGAGCTCGCGCGCCACGGAGCGGCGCTCCGCGCGGAGATCGACGCGCGGCTCGTCGTGGAGGGCGGCGGCTCGGGTCGCACCGTGTCGCTCGACCTCGTTCTCTCTCCCGTTCACGGCGCGCGTGGCGATCGCGCCGAGCAGATCGTGGCGCTGAAGCACGTCGAGCTCGCTTCGCCGCCCGTCGAGGTGCGCGTGTCGACCGATCTCTTCGGCGACGCAGGGGTCGATCGCGCGCTCGTATTCATCGCGACGCGCGCGTCGTCAGGCGCGCCCGCCGAGGCGGCCGTGCTCACGCCCGACGCGGGTGCGCACACCTTCTTCGCGGCCGCGCCGGCGCCGGTGAGCGGCGACGCGCCGCGCGGCGCTCCCCCGCTCGGCGCGCTCGTCGTCGCCGCGCTCGCGGTCGCGGTCGCCGTGCTCGCGTCGACGCGCGGGCGCGGCGTCACGGCGCCGGCGTCACCTCGGTGAGGTTGTCGTCCGAGTTCCGGTCGATGCGCTTGTTGTAAGGGTCCACACCGACCCACGCGGGCGCCTCGGCGACGACGAGCTTCACCGTCTGCGCGCCGCTGACGACGACGCGCCGCTCGAACGCGAGGACGCTCTCCTTCGAGAAGCCCTTCTTGCCAGGCTGCTTCGTGAACGCGCCGAGCTCGAAGGGCTCCGACAGCGGGGCCTCGGTCTCCTTGCCTTGGCCGTCGGCGTAGAGCTTCTTGCCGTCGACCGTGAACGTGACCTCGTAGCGGCCGTCGGGGAGGCGCCGCGACGACGCGTCCTTCGCCTTCATGTCGTAGAGGGTGATCTTCTCGAACAGGTC
>DASYCF010000051.1:0-2186 GCA_036500365.1 Byssovorax sp. | reverse complement strand
AACGCGACCGGCACGCCGCGCCGCGCAGGCAGAGGCGCCGCGACCGCCTGCGCCGGCAGCTGCCGCTGCGGCGGCGGCGCTTGCATGTGGTGCTGCGGCGCGTGCGCGTGCGGTTGCATCGGCACCTGGAGCTGCGGCTGCGACGGGTGCGCCGGCAGCGGCATCGGCCCGACCTCCGAGATCGACACCAGGCTGTCGCGCGGCTTCTTCGTCGTCGGCTCGAGGAAGTTCTCGTGCACGTCCTCGGTGGTCGAGTCGAGGTCGAGCGCGTTCACGCGCACGAGGTCGCGGAGCGGCGTGAACGCGGCGAGGAGCTCCTCTGCCGTCTTGATGCGCTCGCTCGGCCGCCGCTTGAGCGCGCGGGTCACCGCGTCCCGCAGACCGAGCGCGAGCCGATCGGCGCGCCCCGGGAGCGAGAGCGGCGCGCCCTCGGTCGTGAGCTTGAGCTGCGCGAGCTCCGTCTCGCTCTGCACGTCGCCGAACACGTGCCGGCCGCACACGGCGCGGTAGAGGATCGCGCCGACGGCGTAGATGTCGGACGCGGCCGTGACGCTGCGCGAGTTCAGGATCTGCTCGGGCGACATGTACTCGATCGTGCCGACCGCCATGTCGGCGCGCGTGATGCCGGTGATCGTCTCCTCGTCCTTCTCGGTCGGGTTGAGGAGGCGGCTGACGCCGAAGTCGACGAGCACGGCGCGCGAGCCGCCGTCGGGCGTGCGCGACAGGATGACGTTCCCGGGCTTCAGGTCGCGGTGCACGATGTGAGACCGGTGCAGATCGGTGAGCGCGTTCGCGAGATCGAAGCCGAGCTCGACGGTCTCCTCGACCGTGAGGATGCGCTCGGTCAGGAGCCGCGCGAGGGACTGACCCTCGACGAACTCCATCACCAGCACGAGGCCGTGCGCGTCGTCCGCCACGAAGTCGACGACGCGCGCGACGTAGTCGCTCCGCACCTTGCCGAGGAGGAACGCCTCGCGCTTGAACCGCGCGACGACCTCGTGGTTCAGCGCGGCGGCCGGGAGCATCGTCTTCAGCGCGATGCGCGAGCCGATCGCGAGGTGCTCGCCGGACCAGACCTCGCCCATGCCGCCGGCGCCCACCTTGCGGTCGACGCGATATCGACCTGCGATCACGGCGCCGGAGCGGAGGTCCACGGAGGCTGGATGCTACCGGAATCCGCCACAAGCGGAAGCGGCGCCGTCGAAACGACGCGTCAACGCTTCGCCGCGGCCTTGGCGCGAGGGGCGCTCGCGCTCGGCGGAGGCGCGGGGGGCGCGGTCGCGACCGCCGCGGCGCGCGACGGACGGGGGCGCTTCTTGCTCGCGAGCGTCTCCTTCAGGTAGCGCCCGGTGAAGCTCGCCTCCGTCGCGGCGACGTCCTCCGGCGTGCCCACGGCGACGAGCTCGCCGCCGCGCTCGCCGCCGTCGGGGCCCATGTCGATCACCCAGTCGCAGCACGCGATGACGTCGAGGTTGTGCTCGATGACGACGACCGTGTTCCCCGCGTCGCGGAGGCCCGTGAGGCTCGCGACGAGGACGTCGATGTCGCTGAAGTGCAGGCCCGTCGTCGGCTCGTCGAGGATGTAGAGCGTGCGCCCGGTCGCCTTGCGGGCGAGCTCGCGCGCGAGCTTCACGCGCTGCGCCTCGCCCCCCGACAGCGTGGTCGCGGGCTGACCGAGCTGGATGTACCCGAGGCCGACGCGCACGAGCGCCGCGAGCCGCTCGCGCACCCGAGGCACGGCGTCGAACCTCTCGAGGCCTTGCTCGGCCGTCAGATCGAGCGCGTCGGCGATCGACATGCCGCGGTAGCGGATCTCGAGCGTCTCGCGGTTGTAGCGGCGGCCGCTGCAGGTCTCGCACGTGACGAAGATGTCGGGCAGGAAGTGCATCTCGACGCGGAGCACGCCGTCGCCCTGGCACGCCTCGCAGCGGCCGCCCTTCACGTTGAACGAGAAGCGGCCGGGTTTGTAGCCGCGGGCGCGCGCGTCGGGCAGCGCGGCGTAGAGGTCGCGGAGCAGCGCGAAGACGCCCGTGTACGTGGCCGGGTTCGAGCGCGGCGTGCGGCCGATGGGCGCTTGATCGATCGAGATCACCTTGTCGACGTGCGTCAGGCCCTCGATCGCGTCGCACGCGCCGACGATGCCGCTCGAGCGATAGAGCTTGGCGCGCGCCGCGGGCAGGAGCGTG
>DASYCF010000050.1:0-4710 GCA_036500365.1 Byssovorax sp. | reverse complement strand
CACGACCCCGATCCGCGCGGCCTCGTCGGCGTCGAACTTCTCGCCGAACAGCATCATCTCGAGGAGACGACGCTTCGGCACGACGCGCTGGAGCACCGCCATGATCATCATCGGGAACAGGCCGACGTCGACCTCGGGCGTGCCGAGCTTGATGCCGCGCGCCGCGACGGCGAAGTGCGACGCGGCGACGACGCCGAGGCCTCCACCCATCGCGTGGCCGTTGACGCGCGCGACGATCGGCTTGGGCGCGGTCGTCATCTTCAGCATCAGATCGGCGAAGTCGCCCGGCGGACCGTCGTCTGCGCCGCCGCTCATCTGGCGAAAATCGCCGCCGACCGAGAAGGCGTCGCCGTCGCCCGTGACGACGATGGCGCGCACGTCGGCCTGCTCGAAGGCGTCGTCGAGCGCGCGCAGGAGCTTGCCGATCATGGCCGGTCCGATCGCGTTCTTGCGACCGGGGTTCGACAGCGCGAGCGTGCGGACGGCGCCCTCGCCCGAGACGAGGACGTTCGTCACGAGGGCGCGCCGAGCGAGAGGATCTGCCGCGCTTCGTCGACGGTGGCGGGCCGGCGGCCCACGTCGCGCACCATGCGGACGAGCACTTCCACGAGATCGCCGTTCGATTTCGCCATGTCGCCGCTCGGCAGATAGAGGTGGTCCTCGAGCCCGCAGCGCACGTTGCCGCCGAGGACGAGCGCCGCGGCGAGCATGCGCCACGCGCCGTGCGAGATGCCGATGACCTCCCACTCGCTGCCAGGAGGCATGATGCGCGTCTGGAGCTGGAGCGACTCGACGTGCCCCGGGATGCCGCCGAGCACGTTGACGATGAACGAGAACTGGAGCGGAGGCGCCAGGACGCCCATGTCGAGCAGCGGCCAGACGCCGTTCGTGTGGCCCGTGTCGAAGCACTCGAGCTCGGGCTTGACCTTCGACTCGTTCATGGCCTGGAGGAGCTTGATGATCTTTCCGTAGGTGTTCGGGAACACCATGTCGAAGTCGAACTGCTTTCGACCCTTCGAGTACTTCGAGTAGTTCATCGTGCCCATGTTGAGCGCGGCGATCTCGGGCCTCGACTCGCGCACGTAGGTGCACTGTTCGGTCACGTCGTCGAGGATCGTGCCCGTCGAGTAGTTCAGGATGATCGGGCAGCGCGCGCGGATCTCTTGCTTGATCTTCGCGAACACGGCGGGCGAGAACGTGGGCGATCCGTCGTCGTTCCGCGCGTGGATGTGCACGACCGAGGCGCCCGCGTCGTACGCGCGCTTCGCCTCGTCGGCGATCTCGGCCGGTGTGTACGGGAGCGTCGGGCACTGCTTGCGATTGGCGAGGACGCCGGTCAGCGCGCACGTGACGACGGCGACGTCGGGATCGCGGCCGCCTTGCGCGCGCTTTTGACCGGTGAACGTGGGCCTCTCTCGACTCATGACGACTCCTCCGAGGTGCGGTGTGCGGCGAGCTCGCTGCGGACGCGCTTCTGCAGCTTGCCGAGGATGCGCAGGAGATCCTTCAGATCCGCCGCCGAGAGATCGACGAGGGATCGCTTGAAGATCTCCATGGGCTCGACGCGGATGCGCTGCGCGAGCTTCATGCCCTTGTCGCTCAATCGAATGAGCACGACGCGCCGATCCGTGGCCGAGCGCTCGCGTCGCACGATGCCCTCGCGCTCCATGCGATCGATGATCCCCGTGACGGTGCTGTTCTGCGCGCGGATGCGCTCCGACAGCGACGAGAGCGAGAGATCGCCGAGGTTCTCGAGCAGCTTGATCACGGTGAGCTGCGGCCCCGTGAGCCCGACCTCGCGCGCCATCTCCTTCGTGAGGCGACGCGACTCCGTATAGAGGTAGATGATCGTCTCGACGATCGCGTCGACCTCGGGCTTCGCCTCCTGGGCGACGTGTGCGGGCATGTCGTGCGGTTCCGAATTGTTTCGTGTGCGAAATACTTCAGCGCGAAGCATCTGTCAAACGCGCCGGGCCGCGCCGGACCCACGAGGACCGGCGCGGGAGATCTCGGGCGCGCGCCGTGGTAGCGATGGCGGCCGATGGCGAACCCGCTCGTCGAGATCGCGCCGCTCGGGCCGATCCAAGCGGCCAGCGCAGGCTTCTCGCAGCGCGGCGGCACGCACCTCACGCTCGTCGTCAAGGCGACGTTCTCGCTCGTGCACGACGGCGTCGCGGAGCTCGTCGACCCGGAGCCGGTCCACGCGGCCGAGGTGCACCAGAAGAACAACCCGACGCGCAGCATCCGCGCCGCGAGCGATCTCGCGCCGTACCAGCGCCGCGCCGACGTCATGTTCGTCGGCCACGCGTACGCGCCCGGCGGCCAGCCGACGCCGGCGGTGCGCGCGCGCCTCCTCGTCCTGCGCGACGCGACGCCGCTCGTCGACAAGACGCTCGTGATCGAGGGCGACGCGGGCGACGGCGGGCCCCTGCCTTTCGAGCGCATGCCGATCGTGTACGAGCGCGCGTTCGGCGGCGCGGGCTGGGCCGACAACCCGCTCGGCGTCGGCGCGACCGAGGGGTCGGCGCGCCCGAACGTCATCGACCCGCGCGATCCGAGCCGCAGCGCCGGCTTCGCGCCGATCTCACGCGCCTGGCCCGCGCGACGGCGCCTCCTCGGAGCGGCGGACCGAAAGAAGCTCGAGCTCCCCATCGCCGAGCTGCCCGACTCGTTCGACTGGTCGTACTTCCAGTCGGCGCCCCTCGATCAGCAGACCGAGTTCCTGCGCGGCGACGAGCGCATCGTGCTCGAGGGCGTGCATCCGACGCTCCCGCGGCTCGAGACGCGCCTGCCGAGCACGCGGGCCGCCGCGCGCGTCTTCGGGCTCGCAGGCGCGGCGTCGCGGCCGCTCGCGCTCCAGCTCGACACGCTCCTCATCGACGGCGACGCGATGACGTGCTCCGCCGTCTACCGCGCGATCATCCCCGTCGCCGGTCCGGAGGCGTTCGGCGCGCTGCGCGTCGTCGCCGGCCTCGAGGTGCTCGGCCTCGCGCAGCAGGTGCTCGCCTTCGACGCCGCGGGGAACTTCACGGCCATGCCTTGGCCGGCCACGGCCGAGGAGGTCTTCGCCGCGCGCGCGCGCGCGCCCGAGCCGTCGCTCGCCGACTCGATCGCGCGTGCTCGCGTCGCGAACAACTCCGACACGATGGCGCTCGAGTCGTCACCGCCGCCGTTCGCCGGCGAGGCCGCGCCGCTCGTCGCAGCGGCGCCGTCGACCGGCGTGGCGCTGCCCAAGTTCGGCGTGACCCGCACGCTCTCGGACGAAGAGGCGGAGCTCGCGGCGCATCGGCCCGTCTCGCCGTTCATCCGCCCCGCCGTCCGCGCGCCCGCGGCCGTCGCGCCCCACATCGCCGCGCCCGCCATCGTCATGGCGCCGCCCATCGTGGCGCCGCACATCGTGGCGCCGCCCATCGTGGCGCCGCCCATCGCGCCGCCGCCGGCCGTCGGCGTCGCAGTCCACGCTGGCGCGCCGCCGTCGTCGAGCTCATCTTCGAAGCACGCGGGGGCTCGAGACGCCGCCTCCGTCGGTGTCGAGGAGTGCGCCGCCGTCGCGGCCGAGCTCGCGCTCGGGCGGGAGGCTCGCGCTGGAGTGCTCAAGGCGCGATCGCTCGACGAGGCGACGTGGCGCAAGGCCGAGCGGCGCCACAACGACGCGATGGACGCCGACTCGGAGGCGGCGCCGGCCTTGCGGGTCGCCTACGACTCGGCGTTCGTCGATGCCGTCGAGCTCATCCGCGGCGTCCTCACGCCGGCGTCGTACGCGGAGCTCCTCCTCGCGACCGAGCGCGGCGACCTCGCCGGAGCGCTCGCGTCGACCGGCCTCACGCGCGCGACGTGGCTGCGCGTGCAGCGCGTGCTGAAGCGGCGGAGCGCCAACGATCCGAGCTACGGCAAGGCGACGGAGCGCGCCCTCACCGAGCTCCGTTCCCGCAGCTGACGCTGGCGCTCACCGCGCTTGTCAGGTCAGTGCGCGGCGCCGCCGGCTCCGGGCGCGCCGCCGGCTGCCGCGCCGCCGGTGCCGGCCGCGCCACCGGCGCCGCCCGTCCCGCCGCCTGCGCCGCCGGATCCTCCGGCCTCGCCTGCGCCGCCTGCGCCGCCCGCGCCGCCGGTGCCCTGATCGCCGCCGGTGCCCTGATCGCCGCCGGTGCCTTGATCGCCGCCGGCGCCTTGATGCCCGCCGGTGCCCTGGTGACCGCCGCTGCCCGCGTCGCCGCCCGTACCCGCGACGCAGTGCGGGTCACCCACGCTCCGGAACAGGCCTCCCTCGCACACGACGTTCACCTGGCAGCCCCCGGGCACCGAGTACGTGCACGTCTCCCCGGCTGAACAGGCCGAGCCGTCGATCGGCCGGATCGCGGGACAAGACGACGACTGGCAGTTCGGGTCCTTCGAGCCGGCGTCGTTCTGTTGCCACACGCCAGCGACGCACTGGAACTCGCCGCCGCCGTTGCAGGCGCCGGTCGCCGTCTCGGGGTCGTAGCGACAGATGTCCTCGCCGATGCAGCTGTCGCCGACGGCGGGCGGAGCGTCGACCGGGCAGTTGTCCGACACGACGCAGCCGCTCATGTTCTGAGCAGCCAACACGGCGAGCGCGGCCGCGACGAGTGAGGCGAACAACGGGATCTTCTGGATCGAACGCATCGTCGAAAGCTCCTTAGCAAGTCGGACGGCAGGCAGACGCCCGTCGTTTGATCTTACGTCGGCCAGGGC
>DASYCF010000049.1:0-7004 GCA_036500365.1 Byssovorax sp. | reverse complement strand
CGCGCGGGCGACCGCGAGGCCGACGGCGAGCGACGCTTGCGGCACGACCTCGGGCGCGATCGCAGGACGAACGATGGTGGACAGGTACACGTTGAGCCCCGCCGGCGAGTGCCACGCGTGATCGCCGCGGCCGCGCCCGCGCGTCTGTGCGTCGGCGAGGAACACCGCGCCGGACTCCGCCCCGGCGAGCGCGGCGCGCCTCGCGTCGTCGTTCGTCGAGCCTGTCTCGAGCGCGAACGCGATCGGTCGCGCCGGGCCGCCGAGCTTCGCCAGCTCGGCAGCCACACGGGACGCGAAGTCGTCACCCAAGCGCCAAATCCAGCGCGATGTCAGCCGCAGGCGCCGAGTGCGTCAACGCGCCGACGGAGATCAAATCCACGCCTGCGCCGCCGAGCTCCGCGATGCGCACGAACGTGATGCCGCCCGAGACCTCGAGCAGCGGTCGGCCGGCGCCGAGCGCGTTGGCCCGGCGAACGGCCTCGCGCACGTCGCTCATGTCGAAGTTGTCGAGCAGGATCACGTCGGCGCGCGCCTTCACGGCCTCGTCGAACTCGGCGAGCGACGCGACCTCGCACTCGATGCGCGACGCGTGCGGGGCGCGCGTGCGGGCGCGGGCGACGGCGGTCGCGATGCCGCCGGCCGCGACGATGTGGTTGTCCTTGATGAGCACGGCGCTGCCGAGGTTGTCGCGGTGGTTGTGTGCGCCGCCGGTCCGCACGGCGTAGCGCTCGAGCGCGCGCAGCCCGGGCGTCGTCTTCCGCGTGTCGATCACGCGCGTCTTCGAGCCGACCGGGAGCGCCTTGACGTACGCGTGCGCGATCGTCGCGACGCCGCTCATGCGCTGCGTGAAATTGAGCGCGGTGCGCTCGCCCATCAGGAGCGACCGCGCGCGACCGCGGACGCGCCACAGCGCCGCGCCGACCGGCTGCTCGGTGCCGTCCTCGACCAGCTGCTCGACCTCGACCGAGGGGTCGATCCGCTGGAAGACGCGCGCGAACACGGCGCCTCCGCACGCGACGAGCGGGCGCCGCACGACGGCCGTCGCGACCGCGCGCGTGCCCTCGTCGACGCAGGCCTCCGTCGTCAGATCTCCGCCCGCGAGGTCCTCCTCGAAGGCGCGGTCGATGACCCGGTCGAGCAGCGGTGCGATCACGCTCGCCGCCATACACGACGCGGGCGGGGGCTAGAAGCGGATGACGGCGCCGGCCCAGGTAAATCCGCTCCCGAAGGCCGCAGACAGCACGGTCGTACCGGGCCCGAGCTTGCCCTCTGCGAAGCTCTCGCTCAGGCCGATCGGGATCGTCGCAGCGGTCGTGTTGCCGTAGCGCTGGATGTTGTGGACCACCTTCTCGGGCGGAATCTCGAGCTTCTGCGCGACCATCTGGTTGATGCGCATGTTCGCCTGGTGCGGCACGAAGAGGTCCACGTCGGCCATCGTCAGGTTCGCGGACGCGAGCACCTCGCGCGCGACCTCCGGCATCTTGTCGACGGCCCAGCGGAAGACCTGCTTGCCGTTCATCTGGGGGAACGTGCGGCCGCTGTCGAGCATGTCGGCCGTCAGGCGCGTGGGGGCGATGCGCGACGCGGGCGCCTCGATCCAGAGCTCCTCGGCGCCGGCGCCGTCGGCGTGCAAGGCGAGCGAGAGCACCCCCACGTCGTCCTTCGGGCTCGGGCCGACGAGCGCGGCGCCTGCGCCGTCGCCGAAGAGCACGGCGACGTCGCGTCCGCGCTCGTTGAGCTCGATGCCCGTCGAGTGCACCTCGGCGCCGACCACGAGCACGTTCTTGTAGGCGCCGATGCGCACCCAGGCGTCGGCGACGCTGAGCGAATAGAGGAAGCCCGAGCACTGGTTGCGGATGTCGGTCGCGGGCACGCCGGGCAGGCCGAGCTTGTGCGCGAGGTAACACCCCGACCCGGGGAAGGTCACGTCGGGGCTCAACGTAGCAAAGAGGATCATGTCCACGTCGCGAGGGGACCGGCCCGCGCGCTCGATCGCCATCTTGGCGGCCGGCACGGCGAGGTCGCTCGCGCCGATGCCCGAGTGCTCGATGAAGCGCCGCTCCTTGATGCCCGTGCGCTGCTGGATCCACTCGTCGCTGGTCGGCATCAGCTTGGCCAGGTCGTCGTTGGTCACCACCTTGGAGGGCACGTAGTGGCCCACGCCCAGGATCGCGGAACGCGGCATGGTCGCGACGTAGCGCGGCCCCCGCGCGCGCAGAAGCGGAAAGACGCCGGCGCGCGAACGTGCTCTCCGCGACCTTCGCCCGCACGCGCAGGTGGACAAGCGGCGATTTCAGCGGAAAACTGGGCCCACCGCGGCTCGATTCGGCATGCGAGCGCGACGGGCGAATTTTTCGCCGGATCGCGACGCATCATTTTCAACGTCGTTCGTCCAATCCCTCGTGAACCTTAACGAGGATCCGTCGGCATCTTCTCGTTCGCGACGTCCAGCGATGCGCCCTCAGGTCGGAAACGTCATCCACAACAAGTACCGCCTGCTCCGGCTCATCGGTGACGGCGGGATGGGGAGCGTTTTCGAAGCTCGGCACGAGGTGCTCGGCACGACGGTCGCCCTGAAGTTCCTGCACGCCGAGCTCTCGCGCCGCCAGGGCCTCGTGCAGCGCTTCTTGCAAGAGGCGCGCGTCTCGGCGCAGATCCAGAGCGCCAACGTCGTCCGCGTGACCGACGTCGACCAGACGGGCACCGGCCTCGCGTTCATCGTCATGGAGCTGCTCGAGGGCAAGACGCTCCAGTCGCTCTACGAGGAGCTCTACAAGGCGGGCCAGCGCCTCTCGTACGCCGACGCGCTCGAGTACGCCGTGCAGATGCTCGAGGGCGTCGCCGCCGCGCACCGCACCGGCGTCGTCCACCGCGATCTCAAGCCCGACAACGTCATGATCACGCGCGGCTCGAAGGGCGAGCCGATCATCAAGCTGCTCGACTTCGGCATCGCCAAGCTGAAGGTCGCGGGCCACATCGAGCGCGGGCTCACGCGGCCTGGCGTCATCATGGGCACGCCGGAGTACATGGCCCCGGAGCAGGCCTACTCGGCCGACGCCGTCGACTCGCGGGCGGACATCTTCTCGCTCGGCGTCATCATCTTCGAGATGCTCGCGGGCCGCCGGCCGGTCGGCGGGGACGAGCCGCAGCAGATCGCGTCGGCGTACCTCGCGGGGCACGTCGCCGAGCTGACCGAGCTGTTCCCCGAGTGCCCGTACGAGCTCGCGAAGGCCGTGCACCGCGCGATGGCGCCGCTCGCGAAGGATCGCTTCGCCTCGGCCGACGCGATGCGCGCCGAAATCGAGCCGTTCTACGCGGCGATTCGCCCGCCGCCGGTGAGCGTTCAGCTGAGCCACGCGTCGCTCTCGTTCGCGCGGCTCACGCCCGTCCCGCAGATGTCGGGGTCGACGCCGAGCGAGATGCCCCGGTTCGGCAACGGCACGTCCGCGATGCCCGCAGCGCTGTCGGCGCCGCCCCCGAAGGTCGACGCGCGGGCCGCCGTGGCACCGGCGGCGGGCTCGAGCGACGTGAGCTCCACCGCGGCCGACGATCCGCCGGTCGACTCCGACGTGCCGTCCCGTCAGCCGACTCCGCTCGGCGGCTTCCAGCCTCATCCGCCGAGCTCCGCGAGGTCGGCGGCGACCGCGCAACCTGTCGTCCCCGCGCCAGCCCCGTCTGCCCCGCGCGCCGCGTCCATCACGCCGGCGAGGGCGGCGGGCGCCGCGGCGATCCCCGCGACCACGGCCGAGGAGTCGCCGAAGGTCATCGAGGCGCCCGTGATCGTGAGCGCACCCCTGCCCGAGCCGAAGCGCGCGCCCGTCAACGGCGCCGGCACGGCCGAGGCGCGGCCGCTGTTCACGGCGGGCGGCCTCGGCGGCGGAACGGCGGAGGCGTCGCCGTTGTTCGAGGAGCCGCAGCCCGAGCTCGGCTCGAGCACGGTCGCGATGGACGAGCCCTACGTCTCACCGGACGCGGCGCCGCCGGAGCGCCCGGGCGCGACGATCGCCGCGTACGTCGATCCGCTCGCGCCTGCGGCCGCGCCGGCTGCTCCTGCGCCTTCTGCCGCAGCGGCGCTCCCGGCGACGAAGCGCAGCGCCTCGAAGCGCAAGAAGAAGGGCATGGCGTCGCTGGTGATCGGCCTGGTGCTGGCGACGGGCGCGGCGAGCGCGGTCGTCGGCGGCGTCTGGGCCGCGCAGCGCATGGCTCACGCCGACGATCGCGACGACGCGAACGCGGTCTCGCACGCCCCGGCGCCGACTCAGGTCCGGGCCGATCCGGGGCCGATGCCTAGCCCTGGCGCCGCAGAGCCCGCTTCGACGACGAACACGCCCGCGCCCGTCGCGCCTCCGCAGCCGGGCCACGGCGGAGCTCACACGTACCCGGGCTCACACGGCGGTCCCGGCCACGCGCCCACCGCGCCCGGCTCGGGCCGGCCGATGTACTACCCGCCGCCGCCGAGCACGCAGCCGCCGCCGATGCCGCCCGGGCTGCCGCCGTTCGTCATCCCTACGGCGCTGCCCTTCCCGTTCCCGGGCCAATCGCCGGTCCAGCCCCCGTCGCCCGCGCCGCCGTCGTCGGGTGAGCCGGGCCACAGGCACGGCGGCAGCGGTCGACCGCCGCTCGTGCCGATCCCGCGTCCGGGCGCAGACCCGGCCCAGAGCGCGTACATGACCGACCCGCCGCCGTACTTCCGCGCGGGCAAGGAGCTCTGATGCGGGCGTCGGCTCGCGTCGTGCCGCGCGCGCTCGTGGTGGGCGCGGCGGCGGCGCGCTAAACCCTGCTACGCTGCACGTCGCGATGGCCAACGGAGGGCAAGCCGTCAGCGCCGACGAGCTCGACGAAGCCCGCGCCGACGACGCACACGCGGGCGCGCCGGCGACGACCGGCGAAGGCCCCATCCTCGCTCGCGCCGACGCGTCACCGGTCCCGGCGCAGCACACGATGACGCGCGAGCGCGACGGCGAAGAGGCCGCCGCCGTGTCGAGCAGTGAGCTCGAGGAGGTGGCCGACGCCGCCTCGCCAGCGCCCCTCGAGCCAGACGCGCCCGCGATCCCAGGCGCCGAGCAGCCCGTCGACGGCGCGGCGACGGCCGAGGGCGCCGCGCTGCTCGACGCGCCGCACGGGGCGCCGCCTGCGGGTGCGCCGCTGTACGGGCCAGGCCACACCCTCGTCGGCGCGCCGCTGTTTCACGTCGACGACGACGTCATCGGCGAGCCGCCGTCGACCAACCCGATGTCGGCGCCGACGCGTCCGTTCGATCCCGCCTCTCCGGAGCCAGCGGGCCGGCAGCGCGTCACGCCGGCGCCGGTCGCCGGGTCCGCGGCGGTCGCGCCGACGAGCATCGAGGAAGAGCACGGCTTCCCCGTGCCCGCGAGCTCCGCGCGGACGACGGAGCGCGACCGCGAGCGCGTCGGGACGAACACCGCGCCGCTGGCGTTCGGGCCGGCGCAGGTGGTCGGGTCGTTCGGCGGCGTGTATCCGCGGGTCCCGCCGCCGCCGTCGGCCGCGATCAAGCCGCGCCGGGCGAAGGAGGGTCCGTCGATGGTCACGATCGCCGCGATCGCGTTCCTCGTGATCGGCGGCGTGACGACCGGCGCGATGATGCTCGGTCGGACGCGCGCGGGTGACTCGGTCCTCGCGCCCCCTGCGACTGCACCCCTCGCGCGACCGACGGCGCCGGTGAGCGTGCCCATGGAAGACGCGCCCGCGACCGCGCGACCCGTGAGCGACGCGCCGCCGGCGAAGCCCGTGGCACGCCCGCCGACGAAGCGGCCGTGGACGAGGCCGGCGCCGTCGAATCCGCGGACCAACCCTGGAAAGACGAGCCCGTCCGCGCCGACGGCGACGCAGGTCCCGCCGGCGTTCCCCTCGACCCAGCCGCCTCCCGCGGCGTTGCCGCCGCAGCCTCAAGATCCAACCGGCCAGCCGCCGCAGGCGACGGAGCCCTCGCCCTCGCCCACGTCGAGCGCGCGCCGCCGCCGTGGCCAGTGACGACGCCGCGGAATCGGCCGCGACGCGCTTGACGCGCGGGGAACCGAACGCAGCTTTGCGCGCATGAGCAAGCCCGGCACTGCTGCGGTTCTGTCGTTCCTGATCCCCGGCCTCGGCCAGATCTACAACGGCGCGTTCCTGCGTGGCGTGTTCTGGCTCATCCTCACGCCCGGCCTGTGGATCGGGAGCGCGGGCTTCGCCGGCTGGATCTGCCACGTCGTCGCCGCCTACACGGCGTACGCGTACGCGCAGGCCGCCGAGGAAAAGACGAACTGGCGCGTGTAGCGCCTACGCGCCGAGGAAGCCGATCTTCCCGGTCGCGGTCGCCCGAACGGCGTCGCCGAAGCGCTTGACGTCGGCGAGGCGCTCGCCCGCGAGCGGGCCCTCGAGCACGCCAGCCGCGTCGTGCGCGATCTCGTCGAACGAGCTCGCGCCGCAGAGCACGGTGTCGACGCTCGGGTGCGTCAGCGCGAAGCGATAGCACTCGGGGCCCGTCATCGGGCCGAGGTCGCCGCACGGCTCGAGGAGCTTGCCCCAGCGCGTGGCCGTGTAGGCGACGACGCCCGGCCGCGGCGACGGGAGCTGGTCGAACACCTCGCGCTCGGCGCCCCGGTGCGCGGCGTTGTAGCGGAGCATCAGCACGTCGAGCTCGAGCTCGCCGACGAGGGCGCGCGCCATCTCGCGGTCGTGGCAGCTCACGGCGAGCGCGCGCGCCTTGCCGGCCTCCTTGAGCTTGCGCATCTCGGGCCACGTCTTGCCCGTCACGTACCAGTGCGCCTGCACCCAGAAGAGGTGGAAGACGTCGATCGTCTCGACGCCGAGCAGACGGCACGCGGACTCGAAGCCGCGCCGCACACCGCCGCCGGTGGGCACGTTCGCGCCAGCGGCGATCACGAGCTCGTCCCGATGGCCGGCCGCGACGAGGCGACGCAGCCCCTCGATGAGGCCCTTCATGCGCGACGTCACGAAGAAGTAGTTCACGCCGAGCTCGTGGAACGCGCGCTCGACGTCGT
>DASYCF010000048.1:0-1605 GCA_036500365.1 Byssovorax sp. | reverse complement strand
CCTCGGTGAGCGACGGCGGCCGCGCCTTCGCGAGCAGCGCGCGGCGGAACCAGACGCCGACCACCACCACCGTGACGACGACGGACGCCGCCCACGGCGCCGCCGTCCGCGCGGCGAACGCGAGGCCTGTGGCGCCGCCGTCGCCCGCGACGAGCAGGTTGGTGAGGTTCGACCCCGGCAAGAGGAGCGACGCCGCGTTCGACAGGAACACCGCGCCATAGAGGAGCGGCGCCTCGTCGATGCCGCGCCGTCGCGCCGAGAACAGCAGCACGGGCGTCAAGAACGCGACCGACGTGTCGAGGTTCAAGACCACGGTCACGAGCGCGACGAGCGCCATGAGCGCGAGGAACATCACCGGCGGGCGCCCGGGCAGCTTGGCGAGGCGCGCGCCTGCGCTCTCGAAGAGGTGGTCTTCGTCCGCGACGACGCCGATGACGAGGAGGGCCGCGACGAGCACGAACGGCGGCCACGCGTGCGCTGCCGCGGCGACGCTCGCCCCGCGCGCGAACAGGAACGCAGCCGTCGACGCGCACGCCCCCACGGCGAAGACGGCCCGCGGGGCGAGCCGCGATCCCCCGTCTGCGCTCACGCAGGGACGAGATCGACGCGGCCGAGATCCTCGTTGGTCGCCGAGATCTTCGCCGCGAACGGCTGGCCGACCGCGTACGTCGCGGCGCCCCCGACGATCTCCTGCCGCGCGAGATCGATCCTGTGCGGCGCGCCCGGCAGCGCGTCGATCGCGACGGTGCCCGTGGCGCCGGTGCCGTCGATCTGCACGACGAGGCCGAACGGCTGGACGCTCACGATGCGCCCGCCGACGGCCTCCCCAATGCGGTGCGCGAAGAGCCGCGCGACGAGCATGCGGTGGCGCTCCGTCTCGGCCTTGGAGGCGGCGAAGGCCACGCGGTTCACGTGCTCGGCGATCGCTTCGAACGTCAGATCACCGGCAGACATGTCGCGCTCACCTGCGAGGTAGCGCTTGACGACGCGGTGCACGACGAGATCGGCGTAGCGGCGGATCGGCGAGGTGAAGTGCAGGTAGAGCGGCGCCGCGAGCCCGAAGTGCGGCGCGGGGTGCACCGTGTAGCGCGCGGAGCCGAGCGTGCGACCGACGACGCTCGCCATCGCGGGCTCGAGCGAGGTGCCGCGGTACTGCGCCTCGAACGCGGCGAGCCCGCGCGGCGTGAGCTCGGGCCCGAACCCGGTCTCGATGCCGAAGTTCTCGGCGAAGGCGGTGAGCATCGCGACGCGCTCGGGCGTCGGCTGCTCGTGCACGCGGAAGAGCCCGGGCAGGCCGCGGTCGACGAGCCACTCGGCGACGGCCTCGTTCGCGGCGACCATCAGGCGCTCGACGAGCCGGTGCGCGTCGTTCTCGGCGCGCGGCGTGACGTCGAGCGGCTCGTGCGTGTTCGGATCGAGCGAGACGCTCGCCTCTTCCCGCGCGAGCGAGACGCCGCCGCGCGCGACGCGCACCGCCCCGAGCCGCGCGGCCGCCGTGCGCAGCCACCGCACCGTCGGCCGCACCCCCTCGGGCACGCCGTCGATCGCGCCGTTCGCGAGGTACGCCGCGACGCCGTCGTACGAGAGCCGCGCGTGCGAGCGGAT
>DASYCF010000047.1:0-4574 GCA_036500365.1 Byssovorax sp. | reverse complement strand
GAGCAGATCCGCGAGCGCGTCGACGTCACCGCCGCGCGACGCTGCGGCAAACGCCGCGAGCAGACGCCGGTGCTCCGCGTGCGAGGCGACGGTCACGCTGCGCTGCTCGGCGATCTCGTCGCGCGCGCGTCGCAAGAGCTGCCGACACGCCGCCTCCGTCTTGCCGATGCGCGGCGCGATCTCCGCGTGCGACAGATCGAACACCTCGTGGAGCAAGAGCACGGCGCGCTCGGCCGCGGTGAGGCGCTGAAGCGCGACGAGGAACGCCATCGACACCTGCTCCATGACCGCGAGCGCCGCCTCGCCGTCGGCCTCGACCTCAATCGGCTCGGGCAGCCACGACCGCGGCTCCTCGCGGCGCGCGCTCGCCGAGTCGAGCTGGTTCAAGCAGAGGCGCGCGGCGACCGTGAGCAGGTACGCGCGCGCGCTCTCGACGACGACGGCGGCGTCGCGCCGCGTCCAGCGGAGCCACGCCTCCTGCACGATGTCCTCCGCGCTCGCGGTGTCGCCGAGCATGCGGTACGCGAGCGCGCGGAGCTCTGCGCGGTGTCGCTCGAATGCGGCGAGATCGGTGTCGTTCATCGTGCTGTGTGGGAGACCGGACGGCGCGCTCGTTCGTGACGCGAAATCGTCCACGCGACGACGACGTCACGCCGGGGCCTCGTGCCCGGTCCATCCTGCATGAAGACGACGAAGACGGTCTACCGCGTCACCACGGGCCTCATCGTGCTCGTGATGTGCTTCAGCATGTACATGATGTTCACGCCCGGCTGGGAGCGGCTCGGCTTCCCGAGCTCGCTGCGCATCGAGCTCGTGATCGGCAAAATCGCCGGCCTCGTCGCGCTGCTCGCGCCGGGCGTGCCTGCGCGCGTGAAGGAGTGGGCGTACGCGGGGTTTGCGATCGTGCTCGTGTCCGCGTCGGTCGCGCACGCGCACGCCGGCGACCCGACGGCGAGCGCGCTCGAGCCGCTGGTGTTCCTGGCGATCCTCGTCGCCTCGAACGTGACGTGGCGCCGCCTCGCCGGCGCGCCCGGCGCGCGCGCGAAGCCCAGGCCCGCGGCGATCGAGCTGCCGGCGTCGTAGGTCGAGTCGGAGCGACGCTTTTCCTCGAGCGGCGTACGGCGCTGTCGTAGAACCGACGCATGCGAACGATCTCCCTCGGTGCTGCGACGCTCGTCGCGGCGCTCTCTGCGACGACCCTGGCTCAGGCGAACACGCTGCAGGTCGGCCCGGGCAAGACGTTCGCGACGCCGTGCGACGCGATCGCGGCGGCGATGCCCGGCGACCGGGTCGAGGTCGACCCGGGCACGTACACCGACACGTGCTCGATCGGCGTGCAAGGCCTCACGCTGATCGGCGTCGGGGGCCGGCCGAAGATCGACGTCTCCGCGGGCACGCCGTCGGGCCAGAAGGGCATCTACGTCATCGACGCGGACGACGTGACGATCGAGAACTTCGAGCTCACGGGCGCGCAGGTCGACTTGGGCGCCGGGGAGGACGCCGCGGGCGTGCGCGTCGAGGCCGGGAACTTCACCATCCGCGGCTGCTTCATCCACGACAACCAAGACGGCATCCTCGCGACGCCCGGCACGCTGAGCTCGCTCCTCACGGTCGAGAGCAACGAGTTCTCAGGTAACGGGCGCGGCAACGGCTGCGACGACCCCAACGCTGGCTGCACGCACAACATCTACGTCAGCTCCAACAACGACAAAGTCGTCTTCCAATACAACTGGTCGCACAGCCTCGCGATGGACACGCCCGACAAGGGTCACCTCTTCAAGTCGCGCGCGAACCAGTCGTTCGTGCTCTACAACCGCCTCACGGGCGAGGGCGACACCGACAGCTACGAGATCGACATCCCGAACGGCGGCCTCGCGGTCATCGTCGGCAACATGGTCGAGAAGCCGGCGAGCTCGGGCAACGGGACGCTCATCGCCTACGCCGAAGAGGGTCTGTCGAACCCGGACAACCGCATCTTCGTCGTGAACAACACCCTCGTGAACGACAAGGGCGGCGGCACGTTCATCGGCGTCTCGAGCGGCACCCTCGTCGCGCACAACAACCTCCTCGTCGGGCCCGGCACGCCGTCGAGCACCGGCGCGCTGTCGGCCGACAACCTCGCGACGATGACGCCTGGCTTCGTCGATCAAGCGGGCTTCGACTATCACCTCCTCGCGGGCTCGCCCGCGATCGACGTCGGCGTCGACCCCGGCAGCGCCGACGCGTTCTCGCTGACGCCGACCGACGAGTACGTGCAGCCGACGTCGCACGTCGCGCGCGGCGTCGTCGGCGCGCTCGACCTCGGCGCGTTCGAGTTCGGCACGGACACGATGGGCACGGGCGGCGGCTCGCCCGCAGGCGCAGGCGGCGGCACTGCGACGGGCACGGGCACCGGAACGACGACGGGGAGCTCGACCGGCCCCGGCAGCGCGACCGGCGTGGGCACGGGCACGGGCACGGGTGCCGGCACGGGGCCGGGCGCAGGCAGCGGCGGCGCGGGCGCGGGCGCGGGCGGATCGGGGAGCGGCGACTCCGCGCAAGACACCGGCGGATGCGGGTGCAGGATCGCGGCCGACGAGCACACGTCGGCTCCTTTCTTCGCGTCCATCGCACTCGCCCTCGCAGCGCTCGCGCGCGGGCGTCGCCGCACTTCGTACCTGGCTGCCCGCCAACGCGGCGAGCGCTAGACCGGAGCCAGAGCCAGAGCCAGAGCCTGCACCCGAGCCCGAGCCAGAGCCTGCACCCGAGCCCGAGCCCGAGCCGAGCCCGAGCCAGAGCCGAGCCAGAGCCAGAGCCAGAGCCCGCGCCTGCGTGAGCCCGATCTTGCTCAGGCCCTGCCTCCACGCCGCCTCTCTGCGCCAACTCTGCTTCTGGGCTCGGGCTCCAGTTCGGGCTCCGGTGCGGGCTCGGGCTCGGGCTCGGGCTCCGTTTCGGGTGCAGGTGCGGGAGCCGGTTCAGGCTCGGGTGCGGGTGCTCTTGTTCGACTCTCGTTTCTTCCGTTCGGGACCACGGAGCGTGATCTCGAGCAGCGCGAGGTGGCCGACGCTCGACCGCGCATGGTCCGCCGCGACATCGATCGACACCCGCCAGCTGTCGGCGCCACGCGGCGTCGCCTCGACGAGCATCGCGATCCCGCCTCGCGCGAACTCGACGCCACCCGGGCGCAGCGCGGCGAGCACCTCGCGCGCGCAGGGCCCTGCGTCGTCCGCTGCGACGACGACGACGCGATCCGCGTCGCCCGCGGCCACGAGGAGCGCCGCCGCGGCGAGGGCCTCGGTCGCGCCGTCGAGGCCGGCGCCGACGGAGAACCCCGGGCCGGTGAGCCCGAACGCGATGGCGCACTCGCCCGCGAGGGCGTTCGGTGACGTCGCGGGGAAGAGCCGCGGGTCGGCGCGCTGCGGTCCGCGCGCGAGGCGGGCGTCGAAGCGTGCGTTGGTGTCGATCGTCGCGAGCGCGTGCCCGGCGACGACGCCTGCGCCCTCGAGCCGCGCGCGACCGACCGCCGCCGCGAGGCGCCCGACCGCGGCGACGCCGAGGCGGCACACGTCGTCGAGGCGCGCGACGCGCTCGATCGCGAGGCCCGACGCGTCGATGACCGCCTCGGTCGACGCGTCGTCCGCGCGCGCCGACGCCGTCACGAACGCGTCTCGCGGCGCACGCGGCGCGCGGCCGCTCGGAGAAGCACGGAGCACGAGCGCCGCGTTGGTGCCGCCGAAGGCCGCCGAGAGCTTGAGCGCCGCGCCGATCGACCTCGCCTCGCATCGTTCGAGCAACGTGACGCGCGCGTCGTCGTCGAGCTCGCCCTCGCCCGCTGCTGCTGGCGCGACGCCGCGCGCGATCGCGGCCGCCGCGGCGAGCGCCTCGAGCACGCCCGCGGCGCCGAGCGTGTGGCCGATCTCGGCCTTCATCGGGTGCACGACGGGCGACGCGCCGTCGAGCGCGGCGGCGATGGCGCGCGCCTCCATCGCGTCGTTGAACGGCGTCGCCGTGCCGTGCGCGCTGACGAGATCAATCTCGGCCGCGGCGGTCGACGCGTCGACGAGCGCAGCGCGCGCCGCCCGCGCGAGGCCGGCCCCCGTTCGATCCGGCGCGGTGATGTGCACGGCGTCGGTCGACGCGCCGAAGCCCGAGAACCTCGCGAGCACGCCGGCGCCCTGCGCGTCGTCGCCGCGGACGAGGGCGACCAACGCCGCGCCCTCGCCGAGCGCCATGCCGTCGCGGCCCATGCGAAACGGTCGCGGGCGCGTCGGGCTCGTCGCGCGCAGCACCTCGAACCCCGCCGCGACGAACGGCGTCACCGCGTCGTACCCGCCGGCGATGACGACGTCGCACAGGCCCGCGTCGAGCCAGCGCGCCGCGAGCCCGATCGCGATCGTCGACGCCGCGCACGCCGCGAGCACCTGCGTCACGCGCGCGGGCGGGACGCCGAGGCGCGCGATCGCAGCGTCGAGCGGCGCGAAATACGTCGTCGCGCGCGCGAGCTCGGGCGGGACGTCCTTGCCTGCGCGTCGCAAGGCGAAGAGGCGCGTCGCGCTCTCCATCCCTCCGCTCGAGGTGCCGACGGCGACGCCGAC
>DASYCF010000046.1:0-5370 GCA_036500365.1 Byssovorax sp. | reverse complement strand
CACCTGCTCTTCATCGCGCGGTGCGACGCGAAGCTCGGCCAGCTCATGGCCGCGCGGGCGCTGTTCAAGGAGGTGCTCGACGAGAAGCTCGCCGCCGACGCGCCGCCGCCGTTCGTCACCGCGCAGGGCTCGGCGAAGTCGGAGCTCGACGAGATCGAGATCCGGCTGCCGTCGGTCGAGATCGCGATCCGCGCGGGCGAGAGCGGGCCGATCGTCGTGACGCTCGACGGGGCGCCGGTGCCCGCGTCGGCGATGAACAAGGCGCGGCCGATCGATCCCGGCAGCCACACCGTCGCGGCGAAGAGCGGCAGCGGCCTGCGGTTCGCGCGCACGTTCGACGCGAAGGACGGCGGCGGCGCGACGCGCGTCGAGATCTCGTTCGGCGACGCCGCCCCGAGCGGGAGCCTCGTCCCGGCGTTCATCGCCTTCGGCGTCGGCGCGGTCGGAGTCGGCTTCGGCGTGGTCACGGGCGTCGGCTCGATCTCGAAGGTGAGCGACCTCAAGACCGCGTGCCCGAACAACCAGTGCTCGCCCTCGCAGCAGCCCACGGCCGACGCGGCGAAGACGCTCGGCACGCTCTCGACGATCGGCTTCATCGTCGGCGGCGTCGGCGCGGCGAGCGGCATCACGCTGCTCGTCGTGCGGCCGACCTGGTTCACGGGCGACGCGCCGAAGGACTCGACGTCGCCGCAAGCGCCGCGCGTCTCGCTGTCGGCGGCCCCCGGCGCGCTGCGGCTCAGCGGCTCGTTTTGAGCGGACGCGCGCGACGCGCGACAGAACCCTGCGCCGATAGCGCCCCGCTATGGGAAGCATGCGAGCGGCGCTACGCCGAACGGCGAGCGCGTGCGCGTAAGACAGCTCAAGCTCTCGGGAACGTGCGGGCGCCTCGCGGCTCCATGCTTCGTCTGCCTGGCGCTCGTCGCCGTCTCGCGCGGTGCTCCGGAGGTTCCATGCTTCACAGGTCGTCCCGACTCCTCGCGCTCGCTCTGACCGCTGCGCCGCTCTGCGCGGCCGTCACGCTGTCGTCGATCGCGCGCGCCGACGTCGAGCCGGACGCGGCGAAGCCCGCCGACGCGCCGTTCGTGTTCGCGGGTCGAGGCATCTACGCGGGCGGCGGCGCCGGCATGCTGACCGACCTCGGCGCGGCGACGGAGAACTGGTCGATCCTCGCGACGTTCCCGCTCGCGGGTCGCCTGGCCGACGGCTCGCCGGAGACGCGCGGCGTGCTGCCGTGGATCTCCATCGAGGCGACCGGCTTCGGCTTCCACTTCGTCTCGACGCAGCCGGGCGCCATGACGACGAGCGGCGGCTCGACCGCGCTCGGCATCGGCGTCGGCGTCCGCGTCGCGCCGCCCGCGACGGCGCGCGTCCGTCCCTACGTCGCCGCGCGCTTCGAGCACATCCACATGCTCTATGACCCGATGGTGCCCGGCGCGACCGACGAGACGTCGGCGCATCGATGGGGCGTCGCCGGTCTGCTCGGCGTCGAGACGCGCTTGACGCGGCGCCTGCGCATCGGATTCGAAGCGGGCCCCACGCTGTTCACCGGGGCGGGCACGCACGGCGGCGCCCAAGCCGTCGCGCTCCTCGGCGTGGGCTTCTGAAGGCGGGAGCGCGCGCGCACGATTTCGACGCGACGAACGTTGGGGCAAGTTGACCCTTGCGCTCCGTGCCACTTCTCGATCCCATGACCCCATGCGTTGGTCTCTCCTGCTCGCCGCGTGGCTCGTGTGTCTCGGGACCCTCGGGTGCATCGGGGCCGGGCCCGGGCCGGACGGGCCCGAGCCGGCGGCGCCGCCTCAGCCGGTGGCGAACGGCTGGACGTCGACGCCAGGGCCTGAGCCGGCGGCCGTCGACCCGGCGCAGGCGGCTGGCGAGGACATCGCGGCGGGCGTGCCCTTCGTCGAGCTCCCGCTCGGCGGGGCAAAGCTCACCGACGCGCTGCCGATGATCATCGCGCTGCACGGCCGCGGCGGCGGTCCGGACAACGTGCACGGCTGGTTCACCGCGTTCTCTGGCGTGCAGGCGCGCCTCATCATCCCTCATGGACATTCAGGGGACCGAGGCGGCTACAACTGGTTCGACGAGCGGCTCCAGCGCGACGACGAGCAGACCTTCGCAGCCGGCGTCGCGCGGGCCGAGGCGCGCGTCGCCGGGTTCATCCGCGAGCTCATGAAGTCGCGGCCGACGCTCGGCCGACCCATCGTCATGGGCTTCTCGCAGGGCGGCATCCTGACGTTCACGCTCGCCGCGCACGATCCGGATCTCGTCGGCGAGGCCATCCCCGTCAGCGGCCTGCTCCCGCGGCCGCTCACGCCGACGACCTGGTCTCCGCAGAGCCCACACCCGCCGATCCACGCGTCGCACGGCGATGAAGACACCACGTTCGCGAAGGGGCGCGAGAGCGTCGCGCGGCTCAAGGCGCTCGGCCTCGACTGCACGATGCACGAGGTGCCGGGCGTCGCGCATCAAATCCGGCCGCAGCTCGACTACGTGTACACGGAGCTCGCGCAGGCCGCGCGGGCGCAGGCGGCGCTGGGCGTCGTCCACGTCGCGTCCCAGCACGGCGCCGCCGCCCCGCCGCACGCCGACACGCGGTGACGGCGGCGCGCGCCGCAGCGGCCACGGAGTCGCGGCCCGCGAGCGAAGTCCGGCTCGTGCTCGAGGGCGTGTCGCGCGCGTTCGGCCCGCTCGTCGCCGTCGACGACGCCACGGTCGAGCTCGCGCCGGGCGAGCTCCACGCCATCATCGGCGAGAACGGCGCGGGGAAATCGACGCTGCTCAAGCTCGCGGCCGGCGCGCTCGCGCCGACGTCGGGGCGCGTGCTCGTCGACGGCGTGGCGCTCGCGGGCCCGGGCGACGCGCTCCGGCGAGGGGTCGGCCTCGTGTACCAGCACTTCATGCTGTGCGGCGCGTTCACCGCGCTCGAGAACCTCGTCCTCGGCGCCGAGATCGTGCGCGGCGCGATCGGCGCGCTCGACGCGCGAGCAGCCCGGGCGCGCGCCGAGGCCACGATGGAGCGAGCCGGCCTGCGCGTGCCGCTCGACGCGATCACCGACGCGCTGACCGTCGGCGAGCGGCAGCGCCTCGAGATCCTGCGCGTGCTCTTCCGCGGCGCGCGCGCCGTGCTCCTCGACGAGCCGACCGCCGTGCTCTCGCCGCTCGAGGCCGACGAGCTCTACGCGACGCTGCGCAAGCTCGCCGACTCGGGCGCGACTGTCGCCGTCGTGACGCACCGGCTCGACGAGGTGCTGCGCCATGCCGACCGCGTGACCGCGATGCGGAAGGGGCGCGTCGTGCTCGACGTCGCCGGCGCCGAGGCGACCGCCGACGGCCTCACGCGCGCCGTGATGGGCGGCGAGCCGCCGCCCGCGTTCCATCGGCCCGAGATCGCGACGGCCGCCGACGTCGGCCTCCGCGCGCGCGGCCTCGTCATCGGCGGCAACACGGCGAGCGGCGGCGGAGCCGCCGGGATCGACCTCGATGTGCGCGCGGGCGAGATCGTCGGCGTCGCCGGCGTCGAGGGCAACGGCCAGCGCGAGCTCGTGCGCGCGCTGGCGGGCCTCTCCGACGCGCCGGGCGAGATCGAGGTGTTCGGCGCGCGCCTCGACGGGCAGAGCGTCGCGGATCGTCGCGCGCGGCTCGGCGTCGTGCACGAGGATCGCCAGGAAGACGGCCTCGTCCTCGACGCGTCCGTGTCGGACAACCTCGTGCTCGGCGAGATCGGCGAGGTCGACGAGCGCGCCGCCGTGCGCGATCGCCTGCGCGCGTTCGACGTCCACCCGAGCGATCCGGACCGCCTCGCGTCGGAGCTCTCCGGAGGGAACCAGCAGAAGATCGTGCTCGCGCGCGCGCTCGGTCGCCTCGGCGCGCTGACCGGGAGCGGAGGGCTCCGCGCGGCGCTCGTGCTCGCGCAGCCGACGCGCGGCGTCGACGTGGGCGCCGCGGCGGCCATCCACGCGGCGATCGGCGCGGCCGCGACGCGCGGGCTCGCGGTGCTCGTGATCTCGGCCGACCTCGCCGAGCTGCGCACGCTCGCGCACCGCCTCGTCGTCCTGCACCGCGGGCGCATCGCCGGGGAGTTCCCGGTCGACGCGGATGACGCGACGCTCGGCCGGGCGATGCTCGGCGCGGAGGCCACGTGACGACCGCTCGGTCGAGCGCGACGCAGCGCGAGCTGGCGCGGTGGGCGCCCGCGCTCGTGACGGCGCTCGGCGTGCTCGTCGCGTGGAACCTGCTCTCGTTCGCGTTCGGTACGGCGCCGCTCGAGACGCTGCGGCTCGCGGCGGCGGGAAGCTGGGGCACGGCGTACGGCGCCGGGCAGGTGATCTTCAAGGCGACGCCGATCTTGCTCACGGGGCTCGCGTTCGACGTCGCGATGCGCGCCGGGCTCTTCAACATCGGCGCCGAGGGTCAGCTCGCGCTCGCGGGCCTCGCCGCCGGCGCCGTCGGTCACGCGCTCCCGAGCGGCACGCCGGCGATCGTCGCGCTGCCCGTCGTGCTCGTCGTCGCCGCGGCGACCGGCGCGCTCGTCGCGCTCGCGCCGGCGCTCATGCGCGCGCGCCTCGGCGTGCACGAGATCATCACGACGATCATGATGAACCGCGTCGTCGACGGCCTCGTCCCGTTCGCGCTCGTCGCGCTGCTCGGCGCGCGCGATCTGCGGACGGAGCCCGTCGCGGCCGGCGCGCTCGTGCCCAAGCTCGATCGCGCGCTCTCGCCGCTCGCCGGCAGCGCCGCGAGCCTCGCCTTCCCGCTCGCCGTCGCGATCGCCTTCGCCCTCGACGCGTGGCAGCGGCGTTCGAAGGCGGGGCGCGAGATCGGTTGGATCGGCAAGAACGCCGCCGCGTGTCGCGCCGAGGGCGTCCCCGTCGCGTCGCGGCTCGTGCTCGCGATGCTCCTCTCCGGCGCGCTCGCGGGCCTCGTCTCGAGCGCGACCGTGCTCGGCTACAAGGGCTACGACGAGCTCGGCCTCGGCGCGGGCGCCGGGTTCACCGGCATCGCCGTCGCGCTCCTCGGCCGCGGAAGGCCGCTCGGCCTCGTGCTCGCGGCGCTCGTCCTCGGCACGCTCGAGCAGGCCGGCCTCGCCATCAACGCGTTCGTGCCGAAGGAGGCCGTGAGCGTGCTCGAGGCGTTCGTGATCGTCCTCATGGCCGCGTCGACGCGCGCGTTCGACCGCCCAGCGGGTGAGCGCGCGTGAGCTCGATCGCGTCGCTCACCATGCTCGCCGAGACGCTGCGCATCGCCGTGCCGTACGCGTGCGCGGCCGTCGGCGGCATCTGGAGCGAGAAGAGCGGCGTCGTGAACATCGGCCTCGAGGGCGTGCTGCTCACCAGCGCGTTCACGTCGGTCGCCGCGGCGAACGCGTCG
>DASYCF010000045.1:0-2541 GCA_036500365.1 Byssovorax sp. | reverse complement strand
TCGGCGAGCCGCTTCTGCGCCTCGGCCCGCTTCGGCCCGCGCAGCGCGTCGATCTGGAGGTTGAGCATGCGCGCGGACTCGGCGTGGTTGCCGAGGCGCTCCTCCACGTACTCGAGCAGCGACGCGACCCGCGCGGTGATGGCCTTGTGCGAGAGCAGCCGCTCGGCGACCGCGCGCGCCGCCTCGTGGCCCGGCTCGGCGCGGAGGATCTCCTCGACGTGCGGCAGCGCGCGCTCGATTTCGCCGAGCTTTCCCGCGTACAGCGCGACGAGGCGAGCGCGCGCGTCGATCGCGTCGGCCGGGGCGACGTCGGCGCCGAACGACTGCTCGAGGAGCCGCGCGAGGTCGGCGTTGCGCCCCGCGGTGGCGAAGCGATCGGCGAGGAGCGATCGCGCGCGCCCGTCGCCCGGGTCGAGCCGCAGGATCTCCTGGTAGAGCTTGATCGCCTTCGAATCGGCGCCGGAGAAGCCCTCGTAGAGCTCGCCGGCGCGGCGCAGGAGCTCGAGCTGCTCCTCCTTCGCCGCGCGGTGCTGCGCGGTCGTCGCGTAGAGCTCGGCGAGGCGCAGGCCGTCGTGGCGCGCGACGAGCAGCGTCTCGAGCTTCTCGAACGCGCCGAGCTCGGCGGGCGCGAGCGCGACGGCGCGCTCGAGGTACCCCTCGGCGCCGCCGGCGTCGCCGAAGATGTCGGCGAAGAACACGCCCGCGCGGTGGAGCAGCTTCGCCTGCACCGCCATCGGCATCGCCTTCACGCGCCGCTCGCCGGAGATGCGCTCGTACGCGAACGCGAGCTCGGCGAGGCGATCGTCGCGCTGCGCGTTCTCGTGGAGCTTGTCCCACGACGGATCGACGGCCTGCCCGCGCGCGTGCGCCGCGATCAGGAGGTCGAGCACGCCTTGCTCGTTGGCGAGCTTCTGCTCGAGGGCGCTCGCGAGCGCGTCGAGCCGGGCGGACGGGCGGGAGGCTTTGGCGTCCGACATCGGGCGGAGAACGTATCAAGTCCCGGCGCCGAGTTGGCGCGCGTCTTCTGGACACGGACGCGGCTCGCTGCACGCACGCCCGAGGCCTCGTTCGACGTGGCAGAATCTCCCGAGTGCACCGGGTCTCGCGTCGGAGCTGCCTCGTGGGCGCGGCGTGGGCGACTGCCGCGCTCGCCGGCCTCGACGCGCGCGCCGACGACGGGAGCGGCCTCGACGTGCGCGCCGTCGCGGTCGAAGGACCGGCCGCCTTCGGCGGAAAATTCCTCCTCTATGCGCCGCGCAATACGCCGGTGGGCGTGCGCTTCCCGCTCGTCGTGCTGCTGCACGGAAAGGGCGAGACATCCGACTTCGATCTCGGTCGCTCGGCGTGGGAGGCGCGGTACGGGCTCACGTCTTCGGTGGCGCGCCTCCGTCACGCGCCGATCCTCGCTACGCCTCACCGCTCGGACTGGACGGCGGCGCGCCTCGCGGCGGTGAACGCCGAGCTCGCGACGCGCCCGTACGCAGGCCTCGCGTTCGCGTGCCCGTTCACGCCCGACCTCGCCAAGCTCCCGCTGCCCGCCGCGACGCTCGATCGATACGCCGCCTGGCTCGCCGACGTGGTCGTGCCGGCGGCGCGCGCGAACGCGCCCGTCTTCGGCGACGCGGCGCGCACGCACCTCGACGGCTGCTCGCTCGGCGGGTTCGTCGGCCTCGAGGTCTTCGTGCGGCGACCCGAAGCGTTCGGCGCGTGGGGCGGCGTTCAATCGGCGTTCGGGCCGCAGCGCGCGGCGCCGTACGCCGAGCTCCTCGCGCGCATCACCCAGGCGCGGCCGCACGCGCTGCACGTCGAGACGAGCGAGGCCGATCCGTTCCGCGACGCGAACGTCGCCCTCTCCCGCGAGCTCACGGCGCGCCGCGTGCCGCACGAGCTCCGGCTCTTGCCGGGACAACACGACCAGCCGTGGCTCCGCGAGGCGGGCACGATCGAGATGCTCCACTGGCACGACCGCCTGCCGCGCTGATCGCGCCGCGGCCGAGTCGCTTCGCCCGCGGAGAGCGACGCCTCGCCTGCGACGATCAGGGCCAGTGGACGGGCGGCGGCTCGGCGGCGGGGCGGGCGAAGAGATATCCCTGCATGAGGTCGCAGCCGAGACCCTTGAACGTCTTGTACTCGTCGTCGGTCTCGACGCCCTCGGCGATCAGCGTGGAGCGGAGCTCTTCGCAGAGCGACACGAGGCCGCGCACGAGGCGCTGGCGCGGCTCCGAGAGCTCGATGTCGCGCACGAGGGACATGTCGAGCTTCACGAAGTCGGGCTCGCACCGCGCGAACGTCGCGATGCCGCTGTTGCCGACGCCCAGGTCGTCGATCGCGAAGCGGTAGCCCATGTAGCGCAGGATGCTCACCCGGGCGTCCGCCTGCGGCACCTCGTCGAGCGCGGCCCGCTCGGAGATCTCCAGGACCACGCGGTCGGCCACGCGGCCCAGCGGCGCGCGCGGATCGGCGAGCTCCGGATCGAGCAGGTCTTGTGGGTGGAGGTTCACGAAGAGGAGCGACGCCTCGGGGAGCGCGCGCGCCGCCTCC
>DASYCF010000044.1:0-1841 GCA_036500365.1 Byssovorax sp. | reverse complement strand
TCGCTTCATCCCCGCCGTCATCGCGACGCCGGGCTTTCGGCTCGAGGCGCGCTGCGTGCTCGGCGGCGAGCCCGTCATCGTCGACGTCGCGGCGTCCGATCGCCTCGCGCGTACGCACGCCCTGCCGCGCGACGCGGACAGCGCCATCGAGCGCGCGCTGGCACGCGATCTCCGTCGGCTCGGCTGTGGCTTCGATCTCGTGCGCGAAGGCCACGCGATCGCCCACGGCGGGCGCGTGTTCTTCCCCGATTTCGCGCTCCGTCGCGGCGAGGATCTCGTGCTGGTGGAGATCGTCGGCTTCTACACGCCCGGCTACCTCAAATCGAAGCTCGAGGCGCTCCACGCCGCGGCGCAGCGACACGCGCTCGTCGTCTGCCTCGACGCCTCGCTCGACTGCGGCGACGACGTGCCCGGTGAGGTCCTCTCGTTCCGGCGAAGGGTCGACGCGACGGCGCTCGTCGCTGCGGCGGAGAGGGCGCTGTCCCGCGTCCACGTCCCGACCGGCGCGGGCCGCCCGACGCCGCGAGGTCGAGATGTAGACCGTGTTTAGCGATCCCAGGCTGCGCCCCAGCGGAGCTGCTCGAGGCGCAGCGCGGTCCGCCGCAAGAGATCGCGCGGCGTCTCCGCGTCGGCGGCGGCGCGCTTCACCCACGCGTCCCAGCCGGCGTCCTTGAGGCGGCCGCGCACGCGCTCGTCGAGGGCGCGCGCGCGCTCCGCGAGCTCGACGAACGACGCGCGCCCGAGCTCGACGACCTTGATCGGCCGCGACTTCGCGAGGCGCCTCCGCAGCATCGCCGGGTCCTCGTTCGGGAGGAGCGTGCGCTGCTCCTCGATCGCGTCGAACAGCTCGTCGGCCTCCTCGCGCAGCCGCTCGAGGCTCTCGGGCGTGACCGCGAGCACGACGCACGCGCGCGACAAGGCGCCGCCGCAGTAGAAGCTCAGCGAGCGCATGCCGGTGCGCCGCTCCGCCTTCGAGACGCCGACGCGGTAGAGGTTCTCCGCCTCGTCGAGCAACACGACCGGGCCCTCGCAGCCGTCGAGCCGTGCGAGGAGCTCGAGCCACAGGTGAAGGCGCGAATACGCGTCGCGCCGGTAGCTCGGGTTCGCGGGTTTGTCGACGAGATCGAGCGCGCCGAGCGTGAGCCGCACCGCGTCCTCGTCGAGCTCCTCGGCCGCGCGCGTCACGCGACGCGCCGCGCTCGCGGCCTCGCCGTCGCTCGCCGCGATGTCGCCGAGGGCGGCCCAGAGCCTGCGCCGCACAGCCTCGACGCCGAGCCATCGCTCGAGCCGATCGAGCGGCCCCGGGGCGCCCGTGAGCGGCAGCGTCGCGCCCTCGAGCAGGCGACGCAGGTGACGCTGCGGGTTGCCGAGGTCCTCGTCGAGCCGCTCGACCGACAGCCAAAACACCGGCCGCTTCTCGGCGAGCGCGCGCGCCTCGATGTGCAGGAGGTGGTGCGTCTTGCCGGCGCCGTACGCGCCCTCGAGCACGGCGAAGACGGAGCCGTCGTGGCTCGCGGTTTCGAAGAGCCGATCGAGGCGGTGATCGACCTCGTCCATGCCGATGGTGAGCTCGGCGGTCGCCTCGAGCGGCGGCAGCCCTTGCGTGACGCGGAGCAGGCTGCGGAGCGGCTTCACGCGGCGCGGATCGGGCGCCTCGGGCGTCGGCACGGGGCCGCTCACGCCGACGAGCAGCGGGTCGAGCGAGATGCGGGGCGCGTGCGGCGAAGGCACGCCGGGCTCGCCCGAGAGCCGCGACGCGAGCGCCGCGTGCGACGTCACGCCACGCCGCCCGCGCGAGAGCTCCGCCGACGCGACGACGACGAGCTTCGTCGAGGCCATGG
>DASYCF010000043.1:0-4586 GCA_036500365.1 Byssovorax sp. | reverse complement strand
GCGCCCATCGTCTGCGAGGAGTCGGGCTCGGCGAGGCGCGCGATGCCGAAGTCGGTCACGACGACGCGGCCGTCCCGCGCGACGAGCACGTTGTCCGGCTTCAGATCGCGGTGGACGATGCCGGCCGCGTGCGCGGCGCCGAGCCCGGCGAGCACGGCGCACGCGAGCTCGAGCGCGCGGCCGATCGGCAGCGCCCCGGTCCGCGCGAGCACGTTCGCGAGCGACTCGCCGTCGACGAACTCCATCGTGAGGAAGTGATCGTCGCCGTGCTCGCCGATGTCGAACACGCGCGCGACGTTCGCGTGCGTGACGCGGCGCGCGAGCTTCACCTCGCGGCGGAAGCGCTCGAGCATGCCGGGCGAGCCGACGAGATCGCGCCGCAGGAGCTTCAGCGCGACGAGCTCGTCGAGCTCGAGGTCCTTCGCCTTGTAGACGCTGCCCATGCCGCCCGCGCCGAGCAGCCCGAAGAGCTCGTAGCGACCGGCGAGCAGCGCGCGCGAGGCGGTGGCGGGCGCCTGCGTGCTCGGCGCGAGCGACGGGTGCGAGGGCCCGGCGACGGTCTCGACGCCGGGCGTCGGCTCGGCCGGGGCGCCGGGCGAGGGCGTCACGGCGGTGGCGGGGCCGGGCGCGTAGTGCGTGGCGGCGGACCCGACGTCGTCCTCGCGCTCCTTCGCGTCACCCATCGCCCGGCGGGAGCGTAGCCGAAACCGCGCGCGAGCGCCCTCGACCGTCGCCTCCGAAACGACGCGACCGCGGCGCGGCCGTGTCATCCTCGGCGGGCCACGTTCGCGCACGAGGCCGTCCGCGAGGCCGAGGACCGGACGCACACGCTCACGCTCGTCGCGGACATGCTCGACCCCGACACGCCCGAGGACGAGCGGTCGGAGGTCTCGTGGACGCTCTCCCGACTGGAGGATCCTCGGGCCGACGCTGCGCTCGCCGAGGCGCTCGTCGACAGGTCGCGCTCGCGCGAGGTGCGTGAGGCGGCCGGCGCGTACCTTCGCGACGCAGGGCGCGCCGCCGACGTCCACGACCTGCGTCGGCTGCTGTGGTGCGAGGGCGACATCCTCCTCCAACGGCACGCGCTCCTCTCGATGAGTCGAGGCGAGGCCGACCTCGTCGAGCCCATCGCGCGGGACCCGTCACACCCTCTCCACGGCGCCGCGATCGAGGCGATGGAGTACGGCTTCGAATCGCCGCGCTTTCAGGCGCTCAAGATCGCGGCGCTTGGCCACGCAGACGCGCGCGTGCGGAAGACCGCCGCCGAGGTCCTCGTTTGGGACGAGCCGCTCGCTGCCGAGGACCGCGCCGAAGCGCCCGCCTCGACTAGCGCTGGCCCTCGAGCTCGACGGACACCGCGTCGACGGAGGCGGTCGTCGGGGGGCCGAACTTCTTCACGCGGACCGAGACGCGGAGCGCGGGCGTGTCGTCGAGCACGCGCGCGACCACGCGCTCGGCGAGCGTCTCGAGCAGCTTGTACGAGGAGCGCGTCCCCTCGTCGACGACGAGCGTCGCGAGCGCGTCGTAGTCGAAGACGCGCGCCCGCGTGTCCGAGCGCGGCAAGAGCGACGGGGGGAGCGACACGACGAGATCGACGGCGAAGTCCTGCGGCAGACCGCGCTCGGCGCGCGACGCGCCGTGGCGCGCGCGGAAGCGGATGCCCTCGAGTCGGATCGTGTACGCGTCGGCGCGGGCCATCGCCCGTCAACCGCGGGCAGAGAGCGCCGCGGCGTCGCGCACGATGATGCGCCGACCCGCGACGTCGAGCAGGCCGGCGCGACGCAGCGACCCGATCGTGAGCGTCACCGTCTCGCGCGTGGAGCCGATGAGCCGCGCGATCTCGAGGTGCGTGAGCGGGATGGAGATGAGCGAGCCGCGCGGCGACGGGACGCCCCACCGCGCGGCGACCTGCACGAGCAGCTCGGCGAGCCGACCCTCGACGGTGCGGAAGAGCAGCGACTCGGCGCGGTCCTCCGTCTCGCGGCGGCGCGCGACGAGCAGCGTGAACACGGCGGCGCCGAGCGCGTTGTCCTCGGCCTCGGCCCGGCGCACGGCGGCGATCGGGACGCGCAGCAGCGTGACCGGCTCGAGCGCGTACGCCCCGACCTCGTAGCGGCCGGCGACGCCGAAGCTCGCCTCGTCGAGGACCTCGTGCGCGCCGCGGTAGCCGACGGGCATCGCGTCGTCGCCGTCGCCCCGATCGACGCGCACGCGACCGCGCGACACGACGTCGACCGTCGTCCGCGGCGTGCCCGGGTGGAGCACGCAGTCGCCCGACGCGAAGTCCTCCGTCGACGACTCGCGAGCGAGCGCCTCGCGCGTGGCCTTCGCGGCGCGCGAGAACGGAAGCGACGCGCGCAGCGCCGCGACCGCAGCGGCCTCGTGCGGGTGAACCGACCTCGTCGTGACGCGCCCAGTCGCTGCCCCCACCTTCACGGGTCGACGGTTCGCGGCCTCGCGCGGCGGAGCCACGGCCTTCCTCACGCCGCAGACCGTAGCATCCCCCGCAACGTCCGCGGACAGAAACCACGCGCGTCCGCCGCCGAACCGACCGCCCTCGGGAGCTCCCGTAGGCGACGTGAGGAGGCTCACCTCATCGTGACGACGACGTCGCGGTGGAGCAGCGCGTCGGCCTTGCGCGCGAACTCCTGGAACTTGCCGTACGCCGCGGGCTGCACGCGGCCCGCCGGCAGGTCGAGCGTGCGCTCGATCATCAGCGCGCCCGACGCATCGAGGTGGTCCGAGAGGCGCGCCGTCCGCCCGTCGTCATCCGCCGACGCGGGCCCCGAAGCGGCGGCGAACGAGCCGTTCGGCGGCGGACGCACGCGGAGGCGCACCACGATGTGCGTCGCGATCTCCTCGGCGATGTAGAGCGGGGTCTCGCGCGTGGGCAGCTCGGCGAGGCCCATCACGTGCACGGGGAAGGGCGGCGCGACGACGAGCTGCCCGGGCGCGGGCCGCGCGAAGTTCGGCATCGTGAGCTTCATCTGCAGGATGAGCGGCGCGTCGACGTCGGCGAGGTTCTTGATCTCGAAGCTGAGCACGCGCGCGCCCGGGAACGACTGCGGCAAGAGCCGCGACTCGATCGCCTCCTTGAGGCGCGCGGGCGGCAGGCGATCGAGCGCGCCGCGGAGACCGATCGCGAGCTTGCCCTCGTAGCGTTGCTCGAGATCGATCTGCGCCGACCCGTCGGCGGCGAGCTGCACCGTGCCCTCGTGGGTCACGCCGTCGACCGAGCCGCCGCCAGCCGACGTCGTCTCGCGCGGCGCGCCCGGGCGGAGCACGACCGCGGGCTCGCCCCGGAGCTGGCTCGGCAAGTAGCCGTACGGCGCGAACTTGTCGTGCACGATCATCCAGCGCGCGCCGCGCTCGGTCTCGAGGCGCACGGCGACGCCGGAGAACTCCTCGGCCTCGCTGATCGCGCCGGTGGGCGGCGCGCTGAGCCGGTCGTGGATGAGGCCGAGGTGCGCGTCGATCCCGTTCAAGCGGCAGAGGTAGAGGAACGCCTCGGTGCGGTTGCCGCTCTTGCCGACGACGACGCGCCGGCCGTCGCTCTCGCGGCCCTCCTCGACGTTCGCGAGCACCCAGCGGTAGATGCGCTTGGCGCGATCGTCGATCGACGTCGCGGGGGCGTCCTTCTTCGGATCGCCGCGGACGATGGTCTGCGCGACCTCGACGAGGCGCGGGTCGCGCGGGGTCTCGTCGGCCGTCGCGTCGATGTAGCGCTGGATCGCGTCGTCGAGGGTGATGCCCCAGGCGACGCGCACGCTCGGGAGGAACTCCTGGATCGGCGCGCTGCCTCGCTCCTCGGGCAGCGCGGGGCTCTTGTCGACGCGCCAGCGCCGCGTCACCAGCGCGCCCGACTCGCTGACGACGGGCTCGGGCACGCCGGCGCCGGCGGTCTCGATCTCGAGCTTGCGCGTCTTCGGCGTGACGACGACGAACTCGCTCCGCCAGTACGGGATCTTCTCCTCGCGGAAGAACCAGCGCGGGCCCTCGAACATGCGGCCGCCCGCGCCGTCGCCGCGCAGGTTCACGAGCCACTCGGTCTCGATGTAGTCGCCGACCTCGAGGTGCGGCATCGTGACGGTGGGCTTGCCCTCGACCACCTCGGGCTCGAGGATGCGGCCGTCTTTCTTGATGGTGCGGAGCTTCAGCGGCAGGCCGCGCGGGCGCTGCTCGGCGTGCTCCTCGATCGCCTCGCGCGACTGGATGCCGATGATCTCGTGCTCGAGCATGCGCGCCGATCCGTCCTCGTGCACGCGGATGGCCGAGTAGTCGAGCACGCGCGCGGCGGTGCCGGGCATCTTGGCCTTCGACGCCTCGAACTCGGCGATGATGCGCTTGCCGTCGAGGCGGTAGGCGCTGAGCTCGTGGATGCCCTCGACGAGCTCGATCGCCTCGCGCAGGTTGTTCGTCGGGTCGCCGCGCTGGATCGCCTCGACGAGGGCGTTCGACAGCGCGCTCTTGTCGCCGCGCGCGAGCTTGAGGTCGGCGATGGCGAGGCGCGCGGCCGCGTCCTCCGGGCTCTTCTTCGCGGCGGCCTCGAGCTTCTCGAGCGACTCCTTCGAGTTGCCGGCGCGCGT
>DASYCF010000042.1:0-14641 GCA_036500365.1 Byssovorax sp. | reverse complement strand
ACCGCGTCGACGAGCTCGGCTTCGCGGTCGCGCGATGCGCCGAGTCGCTCGCGCGGCCCGGCGACGTGACGGCGCCGTCTTCGCTCTGGGGCGACATCGGGGCGGCGTCCGGCGCCGCGTTCGTCGGCCTGGCGCTCGAGGCCGCGCGCCGGGGCAGCGCGCCGCAGCGCACGCTGATCTGGGGCAGCTCCGAAGACGGCGCGCGCGCCGCCGTCACGCTCGAATCCCACCCTCCCGCCTTCGAAGAGGAGTCGTCATGAGCCGTGTCACCGTCGCCGTCAATGGGCTCTCGCTCGTGCACGAGGACAGCGGCGGCACGTCGACTGCCACGCTCCCGGACGTGTGCCTTGCGCCGGGCGCCGGCGCGGTGCCGTATTCGAATGTCGCCTGCTCGCGCGATCTCACCGACGGGACGAGCGCGGTCCGCGCCGACGGCGGCCGGTCGATCGCCGTGGCGGGGTCGTCGTTCGCGCGCACGTACGGTGACGAGGCAGGCACGGGCGGTGGCGTCGGCTCCGGCGTGACGGGCGGAGAGGCGGTGTGGCTCAGCCACTCTCAAGACGTCGCCATCGAGGGTCGCGGCGCCTGCCGCCTCACCGACAAGCTCCTCCACAACGCGGGCAACACCATCGACTGCGGAGGCTGGCACCAGCCCGGCGCCGGCCACGGCCCGCGCGCCGGCGCTCGCGGGCACGGCAAGGGCAGCGCGGTGGACGAGGCGCACGTGAAGCTGCCGCCCGTCCCACGCTTCGGCATCGACACGAACCTCGGCGACCCGCGCCCGAGCGGGAAGCCGCGCAGGCTCGACACGAAATACGCGCGGAGCCGCGGCGTGAGCTTCGTCGGCCGCTACCTCTCCGTCGATCAATACGAGCACCCCGCGCTCACGCGGCGCGAGATCGACCACCTCAAGCGAGGAGGCCTGGACATCTTCGCCATCTGGGAGGTCGGCAAGCGCCGCGCGTTCAACCAAGGAAACACGCACGACGAATACCGCGCAGGCGTCGGCGACGCGCACAAGGCCAACAAGAAGCTCCGCGACATCGGCGCTCGGGACGAGATGGTCTACTTCACCGTCGACGAGGGGATCCACCCGGGCTTCTGGCACGCGAAGGCGACCATGGGAGACACCACCGAGCACGCGCGGAACGGCGACCTCATCCTCAAATACTTCGAGGGCGTGGTCTCGGTCGTCGGGAAGGAGCGCGCAGGCGCCTACGGGACGTACACGACCCTCCGCATGCTCTTCAAGGCGGGCCTCATCACGTACGGGTGGCAGTGGACCTTCAAGCAGCAGGTCGACTGGGCGACGCACCACCCGATCGAGGCGCGCGCGCAGCTTCACCAGTACAGCATCTACGCGCACCAGGTCCCCCAGTGGGGCGTCTCCGGCGCAGGCGCGCTCGACCTCGATCGCGCCGTGAAGCGGGACTTCGGTCAATGGTAGACGGCGACGACGGCGACGACGGTCCGACGGAGCGCATCGAGGAGCTCTCCGACGAGGACTGGCAGACGATCCGCGCGTCGCTCGCCGCGCTCGGCCCTGCCGTGGCGGGCGCGCGATCCTCGATCGACGAGCCCGGCGACGACGTCGAGCTCCCGACGACGCGGCTCGAGGCGATGCACCACGAGCGCACGGTCGAGCTCACGGTCGACGCGCTGCCGCCGGAGCTTCGACGCACCCCGCTCCCGTTCGTCGACGCCCGCCCTGCGCCTGCGCAGGACGCCGGAGAGGGCGCGGCGCGCGCGGACGACGGCGCCGCGGTCGCCGCGATCGCGGCCGAGCTCGAGCGCGGCGAGGCCGCCCTCCGCGACGCGCACGACGACGCGTTCCTCGCGAGGCGGGCCGCCCACCGAGGCGTGTTCGACCTGGCCGGCGTCGCGTCGCTGCGCGCCTCGGCCGCCGCCGGCGCGCCCTGCGATCCGATGGACATCGCCGACGCGCTCCGCGTGCGGCGCGTCGCCGCGCGCCGACGCGCGACGACCTGACGACGAGGCTACGCCGCAGAGCACCTCGCGGCTCGTCCGCGCCCTCGTCGGCGTCCGACGGGCGTAGCGCGCTATCGACGCTCGCGACGCGCGTGTATCCTCGAGGCATGAAGACTCGGGGGATCGTGGTCGCGCTCGGCCTCGGCGCGTGCGTCGTCGCGGCCGCGTGCTCGGGCTCGGTCGCAGACGAGTCGGTCGGCGACGGCGACGCGGGCGCCGCGCGCGGCGACGGCGGTCGCGCGGCCACGACCGGTCAAGGCGCGAGCGGGCCCATGACGACCGGCCACGCGACGACCGGCGCGACGACCGACGCGACGACCGGCATCGGCGGCGCGGCGACGACGGCGAGCACCGGCGCGACGGGCGGCGGCGACGTCGCCAGCACGGGAGTCGGCGGCGCGGCGGTCACCACGGCTGCCGTCACGTCGACCACGGGATCGGGCGGCTCGATACCGTGCGCGCCGGCGCCGGTCGATCTCGATCAAGTGAGCATCTTCGACAACCCGCCCGACCTCGCGTCGTGGCCGATCACGACGCTGCTCACCGAGGTCGACTTCACGAACGACGGCGTGCACGTCGACTTCGACAAGGAGGACGGCCCGAGCCGCTGGCCGGACGTCATCGCCCCAGGCTTCACCGGTCCGCTCGAGTACACGATGGGCATCGTCGAGTGCGTCGACGGCCAGTGGGCGACGTCCGCCGTCATCGAGTTCTGGAACGGCCTCTACGCCGAGGGCGGCAATCTTGCCGTGGACAACCAGGTCGCCGTCAACTGGTACTACAGCACGCGGTGGGGCACGCTCGTGGGCCGTCAACCCGCCACGGGCGAGACGATCGGCGTCTTCGTCGCCGCGGGCAACCTCCGCGACGTGACGAGCGACGACCCGAGCGAGTCTCCCGTGATGGAGCGCTCGAACGTCGTGTTCATGCCGATGCCGGACGTGAACGGATCGATGAACTCGTTCTGATCGGCGACTACGGCCCGGTCGTCTGCGCGTCGTGCTCCGCCGGCTCGACGAGCTCGACGAGGACGCCGCCGGTCGCCTTCGGGTGCACGAACGCGACCTTGTGGCCACGCGCGCCGACGCGCGGCGCCTCGTCGATCAGCGGCACGCCGAGCGCCTTCAACGACGCGAGCGCGTCCTCGATGCCCTCGACCTCGACGGCGATGTGGTGAATCCCGGGCCCGCGCTTCTCGAGGAACTTCGCGAGGCCGTCGTTGCCCTTCGGGCTGATGAGCTCGACGTTCGAGTCGCCGATGGGCAGGAGCACCGCCTCGGTCTTCTGCGACGCGACGATCTCGCGCGCGGCGGGCGTGAGGCCGAAGACGCGTTGCCACGTAGCGATCGCGGCGTCTGCGTCGGCGACGGCGATCGCGACGTGGTCGATCTTCTTGATCTTGATCATGGCGAGGGCCTCCTTCGCACGAGCAGCGTGCGCGTGATCTCGACGACCTTCTCGGGCACCTTGCCCTCCGTCTTGCCGAGCTCGGTCGTGAACACGTCGGCCGCGCCGCGCCGGTCGAGCAGGGCTGCCGCGGGGGCGTTCTTCAGGCCGACGATGCGCAGCGTGAGCGCGCCGGCGCGCGGGCCCAACTCGCGCTTCGCCTCGACGCGGCTCGCGGCGTACAGGGTGTCGCCAGGCAGCACGCCGGCCGCGTGCGCGCCCTCGTCGAGGCCGAGGTCCCACAGCGCGTTGCCGGCGGTGTCTCGGCTCGAGAGCGCGGCGACCCACGCGAGCACGAGGCCGCCGTAGACGACGCGCGTCTTCGCGAACGACGTCGTGCGCGAGCCGTGCTCGTCGGTGTGGAGCGGGTGGGAGTTGCGAAAGAGCGTGGCGAGCTGCATCGACTCCGCGTCACCGATGGTGCGGCCGACCTCGTGCGCGAGCACGTCGCCGACCTCGAAGTCGTCCCAGAACGTCGCGAAGCCGGGCCGCAGCGGCGGCGCCGGCGCGTCGAGCGCGGCGAGCAGCTCGGCCGGCGCGCGCGGGTCGTCGCCGGGGCCGACGCGCGTGTCGTGCCCGAGCTCGCGCGGACGCGACCTGTTGGAGCCGCCGCGCACGAGCGCCTTGCGCTCGAAGCTGCACACGAGCGCGCCGTCTTGATTGACCACCTCGGTGCGCACGTGGACGACGCCCTTGTCGCCCGTCGACACGCGGCGAAGGTCGAGCACGCGCGACCGCGCGCGCACCGTGTCGCCCGGGTAACAGGGCCTCGGGAAGCGGACGTCGATGTACGCGAGGTGGGCGATCGCGCGCTCGCTCACGTCGTGTACGCTGAAGCTGAGGCCGAGGTTCAAGAGCAGGAGGGGCGCGATCGGCCGCCCCGCGAGGCCCGCGTCGCGCGCGGCGACGTCGCTCGCGTAGACCGGCGTCGCGTCGAGGAACGACGCCGCGCACACGGCGACGAAGCCTTGATCGACGGTGACCTCCCACGGGTGCGCGAACACGGCGCCGGGCGCGAAATCGTCCGCGTCTCGCCCGTAGCGAAGGGTCCTGTGCATGCGCGCCGCACTGTAGTGCAACTCGCGGCCTGTTCCAGGGGACGCGTCGACGTCGCCTCGGTGGACCGGGCTCTGGTATCGTGGGCCATGGCTCGTCGCGCCGCCTTCGCGCCGTCCGCGCTGCTGGTCCCGCTCGCGTTCGCCGCGTTCGCCGCCTGCTCGGCCGGCGCCGACGACGCGGGTCAGGCGGCGGCGGGCGTCGGCGGGCGCGGCGCGAGCTCGGAGCACGCCGGCACGGGCGCCGGGTTCGCCACGGGCGCCGGCGCGTCGTCGTCGAGCGCGGGCGGCGGGTCGGTGGTCATCCCCGATCCGACCACCTGCGCGGAGGCGCAGACGTCGCGCACCTACGTCGGGTGCGACTTTTGGCCGACCGTGCTCGACAACATCGTCCGGCCCGACTTCGACTTCGCCGCCGTCGTCGCCAACACGTTGGACAGCGACGCGAACATCACCGTCACGCGCGACGGCGCGACGGTCGCGACGGCGATCGCGCCCGCGAACGGCCTCGTGAAGATCTATCTGCCGTGGGTCGAAGCGCTCAAGTCGCTGACGCCGGCGAACGGCTGCCCCACGAACGTGAAGCTCTCCACCGTGTCTGCGCCCGGCGGCGGATATCACCTCACGTCGGACAAGCCGGTCGCCGTCTATCAATTCAACGCCATCGAGTACGCGGGCCGCGGCGGGCCGCCGGGCAAGGACTGGTCGACCTGCCAGACGATGAGCTGCTTCCACACGGTGGACTGTTACTCGTACACGAACGACGCGTCGCTCCTCTTGCCGACGACGGCGCTCACGTCGACCTATCGAGTCGCGGGGCCGCCGCCCTGGAAAGAGGACACGTCGACCGATCCGAGCAATCCGATGTCCTTCACCTTCCCCGCGTATTTCTCCGTCACGGGGACGCAGGCGGGGACCACGGTGACCGTGAAGCTCTCGCAGACCGGCGCGATCCAGGGAGGCGGCGGCGTGCCGATGACGCCGCTCGGCGGCACGGCGACGTTCCAGGTCGGCGCGGGCGACGTCGTGCTCGTCGTCGGGACGCCGGCATCGGACTTCAGCGGGACGCTCGTCACGTCGACCGCGCCGATTCAGGTGCTCGCCGGGATCTCGTGCACGTACCTGCCGCACGACGTCGCCGCGTGCGATCACGTCGAGGAGAGCGTCCTCCCGGCCGAGACGCTCGGGAGGCACTACTTCGTCGCGCGGCCCACGGGCCCGACGGGCGCGCCGAACGGCCAGATCGTGCGCATCTTCGGCAACGTCGACGGCACGCAGCTCACCTACCCAGGCACGAACCCCGGCGGGCCGAGCACGATCGACGCAGGTCAGGTGGTCGACCTCGGCGACGTGTCGTCGGACTTCGAGATCGTCGGGGATCACGAGTTCATGGTGGGTACGTTCATGGTCGGCGCCGGCGCGAACAACGGCGCGCGTGAGGGCGACCCGTCGCAGAGCTTCGCGACCACGGTCGAGCAGTTCCGCCTGAAGTACGTCTTCCTCGCCCCCGACGACTACGACAAGAGCTTCGTCGATGTCGTGGGCCCCGTCGCGTCGCAGGTCACGCTCGACGGGATGCCGCTCGGGGCGACGTTCACGCCGCTCTCGTCCGGCTTCGGCGTCGCGCGCGTCGCGCTCGGCGCGGGCAACGGCGGCGCGCACGTCCTCGAGTCGGACCAGCCGGTCGGCGTGCAGGTGCTCGGCTACGGCGCATACACGAGCTACCAGTACCCCGGCGGCCTGAACCTCGGAAAGATCGCACCTCCGCCGGTGCATTGACCAAGAGGGCGCTCGGCCGTCGCGAGCTTCCCGTTTCGGGCAGGCGGCTACACATGACGCGCGGGTCCTACCTCGGCGTGCGCGCGCGCCGGTGCCGCGGCCGAGAACGCGGTGGAACGCCGCGTGCTTTTGCGCCGTCGACGAGGCTTGATACGGTGACGTCGATGCACGCGCGGATCGCAGGGGTGGGCCACTACACGCCCGGCGTCGTGCTCACGAACGACGAGATCGTCGCGCGCTTCGGCCTCAAGGTGGACTCGAAGTGGATCGAGGATCGCACGGGCATCGTCGAGCGGCACTGGCTCGCCGAGGGCGAGACCACGTCGGACATGGTCGTCGCCGCCGCGCGCCGCATCCTCGAGGCGACGGGCACGCGCGCGAGCGAGGTCGATCTCCTCGTGCTCGCCACGGTGTCGCCCGATCACCCGAGCCCGGCGACTGCGACCATCGTCGCGCGCAAGCTCGGCCTCTCTTGTGCGGCCTTCGACCTCTCCGCGGCGTGCGCGGGCTTCTTGTACGGCCTCGAGATCGCGGAGGGCGCGATCCTCTCGGGCAAGAAGCGGCGCGTGCTCGTCGTCGCGGCCGACGCGCGGAGCCGCTACCTCGATCCCTCGAACCACCGCGGCGTCGTCCTGTTCGCCGACGGCGCGGCGGGCGCGCTCGTCGTGCCGTCGGAGTCGCCGGGCCTCCTCGCCGTGCGCACCGGGGCCGAGGGGCGCGAGCGCATGGGCGCGTGGATCCCCGCGGGCGGCGCCGCGCGCCCGACGTCGACCGACACCGTGGCCGAGGGCCTCCACTACCTGCAGGTCGACGGCCGCAACGAGATCTTCGAGCTCTTCGTCGACTACACGCGTCGCATCTGCGACGAGGCGCTCGCCGCGGCGAAGCTCGGCTGGGGCGACGTCGACCTCTTCATCACCCACCAGGGCAACGCGCGGCTCGTCGAGGCGATCGTCGCCGCGATGGGCGTCCCGCCCGAGAAGGCGATGAACACGATCGCGAGGCACGGCAACGTGTCCGGCGCGACGGTGCCGCTCGCGCTGTCCGAGGCCGCGGCGAGCGGGCGGATCAAGCCGGGCGACCGCGTGCTGCTCACGTCGGTCGGCGCGGGGTACGTGTTCGGCGCGGCGATCCACGCGTTCGAGGAGCCGCCGCGCACGTGATCCGCGTCGAGGCGCTGCTCCACCGCACCGCGCGCATGTTCCCGCGCGCGATCGCGATCGCCGACGCGCACAGGACGGTCACCTACGAGGCGTTCGAGCTCGAGGTCCGTCGCGCGGCGCGCGTGCTCGCCGCGCTCGGCGTCGGCGCGCGTGATCGCGTCGTCGTCCTCGCGCACAACCGCGTCGAGTACGTCGCGCTCTACTTCGCGTGCGCCGAGCTGTCGGCGGTGCTCGTGCCGCTGAACACGCGCCTCGTCCCGCGCGAGATCGCGGGGCTCGCCGCGCGCTCGCGCGCGCGCCTGCTCGTGGCCGACGCGCGCTACGCCGCCGCCCTCGACGCGCTCCCCGAGGGCTGCCGCGGCCTCTCGCTCGACGCGCCGAGCGACGGCTTCCCCGCGTTCGCCGACGCGACGGAGGCCGACGCGCTCCCGCCGCCGAGCTTCGACGTCGGCGACGTCGCCGTGCAGATGTACACGAGCGGCACGACGGGCCTGCCGAAGGGCGCCATGCTCACGCACGCGAACGTCACCTCGATGACCGCGGCGTGGCTCCTCGAGCTGCCCGTGCGCGGCCCCGAGCACACGTTCCTGCAGGTCACGCCGCTCTATCACGTGGGCGCGATGCTCATGGTGATGTCGTGCGTCGCGACGGGCACGAAGCTCGTGCTGCGCGACTTCGCCCCCGCCGAGATCGCGCGCGTCCTCGCGCACGGCGGCGTCACGCACACGCTGCTCGTGCCCGCGATGATCCGCTTCTTGCTCGACGGGCTCGGCGACGCGGACGTCTCGTTCCCCGATCTGCGCATGGTCGTCTACGGCGCGTCGCCCATCCCGATCACGCAGCTGCGGCGCGCGCAGGCGCGCTTCGGCTGCGATCTGCTCCAGGGCTACGGGCTCACGGAGACGGCCGGTGTCCTGACGGCGCTGCGCCCGCGCGACCACGATCACGACCCCGCGAAGCCGCCGCCGACGCGCGTCGCGAGCGCCGGTCGACCGACGCTCGGCGTCGAGATCCGCATCGCACGCGCCGACGGCGGCGACGCAGACGCGGGCGAGGTCGGCGAGATCCTCGCGCGCGGCCCGAACGTGTTCATCGGCTACCACGAGATGCCCGAGGCCACCGCCGACGCGTTCGACCACGGCTGGCTGCGCACGGGAGACCTCGGCACCCTCGACGAGGAGGGCTACGTGTCGATCGTCGATCGGTCGAAGGACATGATCATCGTCGGCGGAGAGAACGTCTATCCGAGCGAGGTGGGGGAGGTGATGCGCGAGCACGCGCTCGTGTCCGACGTCGCCGTCGTCGGCGTGCCCGACGAGCGCTGGGGCGAGGCCGTGCGCGCGCTCGTCGTCGCCTCGCGCGAGCTCCTCCCCGGCGAAGAGGACGCCGCGCTCATCGATCTGCTCGAGTTCGCCCGGGCGCGCCTCGCGCGCTTCAAATGCCCTTCGCGGGTCGAGCTCATCGCCGAGATCCCGCGCAACGCCGCGGGCAAGGTGCTGAAGGCGGCCCTCCGCGCGCCGTACTGGGCCGGCCGCGAGCGGAAGGTCTGAGGCGCGACGTGGATCCCCAGACGGAGCGCGCCATCCTCGCCGACCTCGAGTCTGCGCGCGCCGCGGGAGGTCAGCCGTTCGTCGAGGGCGAGCACGGGAGCGGCCGCGTCCCGGGCGACGTCTACACCGACGAGCAGCGGTATCGCGCCGAGATCGAGCGAATCTTCTTTCGAAGCTGGGTGCCTGTCGCCCGCGCGTCGGAGCTCGGGGAGCCGGGCTCGTTCGTCGCGCGATCCGTCGAGCGCGCAGGCGTCCTCGTCACGCGAGACGACGCGGGCGTCATCCGCGCGTTCCACAACACGTGCATTCATCGCGGCGCCGCGATCGCCTCCGCCGACGGCTGCGCCCAGCGGCTCACCTGCCCCTATCACGCGTGGTCGTACTCGCTCGACGGGCGGCTCGAGAGCGTGCCGGATCCCGCCTCGCTCCCGCCGTCGTTCGACCTGTCGAAGGCGCGGCTCGGCGAGATCGGCGCCGCCGTGCGATGGGGCTACGTGTTCGTCGACGTCGGCGGGCGCGCGGCGCCGATCGACGCGTTTCTCGGACCCGATCTCGCCGACGAGTTCACGAATTTCCGCCTCGACGCGCTCGAGCACAAGGGCCGCGTCGCGCGGGACGGCGACTTCGACTGGAAGGCGTCGGTGGAGAACTACATCGAGCCGTACCACGTGCCCTCGGTGCACCGACGCTCGATTCACCCGCTCATCCAAACCAAGCACGCCGCGATGGCGTGCTTCGGTGATCACTCCCGCATGGTGATCCCGCTCCGCGCGCCGCAGCTCTACGAGGGCGACGGCGGCGGCAAGCCGTTCGCGCCCATGCTCCCCGGCCTGAACGAGCTCCAAAGGACCACGACGCTCGTTTACCTCGTCTGGCCGTCTCTCATCGTGAACTTCAACCCGAACCACGTCGTCACGTTTCACGTGCTCCCCCTCGGCCCCGGGCGGACGCACGTGTCGCTCGACGTCTATGGCCCGCCGACGAACGGCGCGCTCGAGGCCGAGTTCTGGGAGCGGCTCCGCGCGGGCTACGTCGATTTCGTCGATGAAGACTTCCACGTCGTCGCGGCCGTGCAGCGCGGCCTCGGCGGGCCCTTCAAGCCTGACTTGACGCTGACGCACTACGAGCGACGGCTGCGCCACTTCCGCGCGCGCGTCGACGCGTGGCTCGCGCGCACGTGACGGGCAGTCACCGCGGCAGACCGAGGCCGAGGCCGCCTGTCATCGGGAGCACGGCGCCGGTCACGAGCGCGGCCTCGCCCGAGCAGAGGAACGACACGGCCGCGGCGACCTCCGACGGCGCGCCCGCGCGACCGACCGGAGTCGCGCGCATGAGCCTCGCGATCGCCTCCGCGCCGACGGCGGCCCGCACGCGCGCCGTGTCGACGAGGCCGAGCTCGACGACGTTCGCCGTCACCCCGCGCGCCCCGCCCTCGAGCGCGACGCTCCGCGCGAGGCCGGAGAGGGCCGCCTTCGCCGACGCGTACGCCGCTTGGCCGTGACCGCCGATCGCGCCTACCAGACTGCCAATCAAGACGACGCGCCCGAAGCCGCGCGCCTTCATGCCAGGGAGCGCCGCGCGGACGAGGCGAGCCGCCGCGAGCGGTCCGACCGCGAACACGCGCGCGTCGTCGTCGGGCGTCGTCGCCTCGAGCAGGCCGAACGGCGCATACGCGGCCGCGGCGTGCACGACGACGTCGATCTCGGGCGCCGCCTCGCCGAGCGCGTCGGTCCACGCAGGGTCGGTCACGTCGGCCGCGAGGACGAGGGCCGCCTCGCCGATCGACGCCGCGGCCGCCTCGAGCGCGTCCCGGCGCCGCGCCACCAGGACGACGCGGTGCCCGCCCGCCGCGAGGCGCGCCGCGATCGCGCGCCCGATGTCGCCGCTCGCGCCCGTGACGACGGCCGTACGCAGGTGCATGCGCGACGAGCCTACGCCGAGCGCGCCCGCGCGCGAACCGCCGCGCTCAGGGCGTCGGCGCGCTGACGAGATCGTGCGGGTCGGCGGGGTTCTTCACGAGGAAGTCGCTCTCGCTGTCGCCCGTGTCGACCGTGTTGCCCGACGCGCCGCCCGGCCGGCGCTCGAGGCTCGCGTTCGTGTTCGTCGCGCTCGAGTTGTCGTGCGGGTTCATCACGTGGTTGCCCTCACAAATGTAAGGGCCGCTACATTGCTCGAGGGTCTGCTCGGTCGTCGCGTCGTAGTAGAAGCACAGGGCGTCGATGACCGTGTTCCCGTGGAGGAGGACGACGCTCGCCGCGTCGCTGATGCCGACGGTGTACGTCGCGTCGCCCGGGACCGCGCCGCTGTAGCCGGGGACGGTCGCGTTGGTGAACAGGATGTGTCCGTGCGCCGGGATGATCTGCCCGGTCCCCGCGAAGCGCTCCGAGAGGCTCGACGACGCGCACGTGGCGAGGCCGCTCGTCGCGCCGCGCGACTTCACGATCCAGTTCGAGTCGAACGTCGCCGCGATCGACATCGGGTTGTAGATCTCGACGAACTCGTCGTTGCCGCCGACGGCGCCGCGCGTCTGCACCTGGCTCAAGACGAGCACGTCGGCGCAGCGGCCCATCGTGCACGAGCCGCTCGCGCAGTCGCCGCCGACGTCGCAGATCTTGCTCGTCGGGCACGTCGGGCAGGCGCCGCCGCCGCAGTCGACGTCGGTCTCGGCGCCGTCCTTCACCCCGTCGGTGCAGGTGGGCTGACACACGCCGCCCGCGCACGACTGAGATTGGCAATCACCGGCCACGCTGCACGGGCCGCCGGCGGGGCAGCCGGGGCAGGTGCCGCCGCCGCAGTCGACGCCCGTCTCGGCGCCGTTCTTCACGCCGTCGGTGCACTGCGCGGTGCTGCACCTGTTCATCGCGCAGACGAGGCTCGCGCAGTCGGCGCCCGTGAGGCACTCGACGCACGTGCCGCCGGCCTTGCAGACCTTGCCTCCGCTCTGCATGCACGCCGCGCCGGCCATCACCGGCGTGAAGGTCGGCGTGCCGTTGACGCACGTGTCGGTCGTGCAGTCGTTGCCGTCGCTCGGGAGATCGGCGTTGTCGGCGCGCGAGGTGACGTCTCCGGAGCCGTCGCAGATCGCGTCGCGGCAGTCGCCGGAGGTCTGCGTCGACGTGAGCGTCCCCGCGGCTGCGTCTTCGACGCCGCACCTCCCGCCAACGCACGTGCGCTGCTCGCAGTCGTCGTCGTGACCGGGGCACTGCGTCGGGCTCGTGCAGCCGCCGCCGCTGCCGGAGCTCGCGCTCGAGCTCGACGCCGCGGACGAGGACGCCGCGGAGGAGCTCACGGTCGCGCCTGCGCCGCCGCTGCCGCCCGCGCCTCCCTGCCCTGCTCCGCCACCACCGACGCCCGCGCCGCCGCCGCCGGTGGAAGAGGTCGACGAGACCGTCGAGGCCGAGCTCGCGCCCGCCGCGCCGCCGCCGCCCACGCTCGCCGACGCCGATCGACTGCCGCTCGACGCCGCGCCGCCTCCGCCGCCGTCTGCGCTCGATCCGCCGCTGCCTGCGGCTCCGGGTTGCAGCAGGCTCGTGTCGTAGATCGAGCACGCGGCGAGGGCCGAGACGCAAAGCCAAGCCGCGGCGCGAGCTCGCATGGACCCACTCAAACTAGCCGACGCGCAGCTACGTGTCGACGCGGCGTGCGGGATTCAGAGACCCTGTTCGAGCGCTGGCGGCGCCTCTTCGGTGGGCGCCGCGCTCGGCGTCGGCGCGGGGCGGACGATGCGACCGTGCTCCGCGAACGTCGCGTAGACGGTCTCGACCACCGGGAGCATCTCGCTGTGGTCGATCGGGCGCTCGAGCTGAACGAGGCTGTAGATGCTGCCCGACACGACGTGATCGCCGGGGCGCCCGGTGCGTTCCCCGTAGCGCCGCGCGAAGTTCGCGAGCGCCTGGAGCTTTGCGCCCGACGGCTTCGTGGGCTGCAGCGTGTCGCGGATGAACTGCGGGTACGGCGACGGGTGCAGGAGCTCGTGTCGCGCGGGCACGCCCATGACGGGGTCGACGTGGCGGCCGTCCGCGGTGAGCACGTCGATGTTCATGACGCGCGAGTACTTCGGCGGGTCGGGAGAGAAGAAGCGCCAGTTCTGCGACAGCTTGAACGTGTCGCCGACGGTCGCGATGATCGACGGCCGCCACGCGTGGGGCTCCCGGGCGAGCCGCAGCTGGAAGACCGCGAGCACGAGCAGGAACGAGAACATCGAGTACGCGGCGAGGCGGAGCACGGAGCGCACAGGCCCTTCCCGCGGCCATCGCTCCATGGGCAGCCGAACGAGCACGGCGAGCAAGCGGGGCGCGAGCGCGAACACGGCGTCACCGACGACGGGCAACGCGACGAGCCACGCCACGATCGGGCCGAACGGCAGCGCGGCCACCGCGGCGGCCAGCGCGGCGCGGCCCGTGACCTCGACGCCGCTCGCGTCTCGGACCGTGAACGGCGCCGCCCCCGTCGCCTCCTCGAACCGGATGAGGTCGAGCCGGTCGAGCCGCGCGAGCGCCCGCGCGAGCAGCCACGCGCCGGCGTCGTCGTGGTCGACGAGCACGACGCGCGCACGCCGAACGCGCCGCAGCGCGCGCGCGGTGGCGTCGAGATCCTCGGGGCGGAGCAGCAGGAGCCCCACCGCGGAGCAGCCCCAGGCGAACGGCCCGAGCTGCATCGTGAGGCCGAAGATCAGGTGCAGGAGGAGCAGCGACGCGAGCGCGTAGCGCCGCATCCACGCCGTCCCGGCGAGGATGGCCAGCGGGAGGGTCGACTCGGCGAACACGGTCGCGAACGTGAGCACGTGAACGAGCCAGAGCGGCATCCGGTCGCGGATGAGGTCGCTCAGCGGCGTCACGTACTGGTCGTCGTGGAGCGCGTAGTAGACGGCGGTGTAGTTCACGCGCCAGGTGGGCCCCGTCTTCAAGAGCGCGCCGAGGCCGTACATGGCGACGAGCTCGAGGTAGAGGACCGCCACGGCGGGCGATCGCACCACGCGCGGCGCGTCGACGAAGCGTCCGCGCTTCGCGAGCGACGTCACCTGCTCGTTCGGACGCCTCGCGAGCGAGCGCCGGAGCGCGTCGAGGCTGTAGCGGTCGCCGAGCCGCAGGAAGGACGACCACACGAGGAACTGGAGCATGAGCGTGTAGCCACCGTTCCCCGCGGTCTGGATGCGGTTGATCGTACCGATCCAGAGGAGCAACGTGAGCGTGTGCGCGACGCGGGTGAAGAGCCCCAGCGTGAAGAGCACGTACACGGCCAGCATCCCGAACCAGAGGAAGACGAGCGCGGTGTGGGAGCCGATGGCCGCGAAGAGCGAAGGGACGAAGCGGCTGTGAGGGAGCGTGCGGGGGTCGATGCCGTCGTCCCCATAGAGGACGAACCACCATCGAATGCGGTGGAATAGGTCGAAGATGATGTCCAGTCCGAGCGCGATCCGGACGATCGCGAGGGCGCGCGGATCGATCGTCCACATCGGCGCGAAGATCACGCGGAGCGCAGACGCGAGGCCGCGCGTCTTCGGCGCCGCCACCTCTTCGCCGTCGTCCGCCGCTCGCTCGCGCTCGGGCGCGCGCGCCGCCTTCGCCATGCGCGGGAGCATAGCCGCTCGGCCCGTCCTGCCAACCTCGAGCCGCTCGAGCGCCGATCTTCGCGACGTCGGGGTTTTTGGGCCGCGCGC
>DASYCF010000041.1:0-3726 GCA_036500365.1 Byssovorax sp. | reverse complement strand
CGAGGTCCTGCGCGCACGACGCGAGCGCGGCGACGAGCAAGACGACGAGCGCGAGGCCGCCGCGCAGCGCGAACGTGGCGAGCGCGTGTCCGCGGGGGACCATCAAAACGTCACCTCGAGGCCGTGCGGCGAGGGCACGACGGCGAGGGGCGGCCGCGCCGACGCGCCGCTCACGTAGAGCGGCAGGCCGACGCCCGCCGCGGCGACTCCGAACCCGAGCAGCACGCCGGCGAGCACGTTGTACGTCGCGCCGGTCTTCGCCGCCGACGTGATGTCGGCGCCTGTCGCGAAGCCGCCGCCGCGGATGGAGCCGTTCTCGGCCGCGCCGAGGCCGAGGAAGACGCAGCCCACCGCCGCGAGCCCGCCGCCTCCCGCCATCAGCGTGACGCCGGCCGTCTTGCGGATCGCGGCGACCGTCCACCGGCGAGGCCGCGGCGCCTCTTGTGTGGGCGCGTTCGCGCCGGCGTCGCGCGCGGCCTGTTCGTCCTTTCGACGGCGGGCCTCGTCGGCCAACGCGCCCGCGTCGACCGGAGCGACGGGCGCGAGCGGCGGCGCCGGCGCCGCGACAGGAGCGTCCGCCTCGAGCTCGGGCACCTGCAGGCCTCGCGCGTCGCCGCCGTTCGCGACGACGACCTCCTGCGACCACGCGCGCCGTCCCGGCGCCGTCGCTGCGACGCGATGCGCACCGGTGTCGACCGGGAACGGGACGCCCCACAGCGCCGCGCCGAGCTCGAGCCCGTCGGCCGTGAGCTTGAAGCCCATCACGCTCGCGTTCGCGGGGCTCACCGAGATCGTCAGCTTGCCGAGCTTCGGCGCGATCGCGGCCGCCTTCTTCTCGGCCTCGGCCTGCCGCGGGTCGGCGCTGCGCCCGGCGACGTCGGCCGCGGCGCGGTACCGCCCCCAGGCGGCGGCGAGCTTGCCGTCCGCCTCGTAGCAAGACGCGAGGGCCATCATCGCGCCGACCTTGCCGGGTTGCAGGCGAACGACCTCCTCGAGCTTCGGGCACGCGCGGTCGTAAGCCTTCGCCTCGAGGTCGTGCACGGCGTCGTCGAAGAGGGCCTGGGCGGCGGCCTTCGCGTCCGGCTGCGCGACGGCGATCGACGGCAGCAGCAACGCGGCCGCGGCGACCGCGGCTTCGAACCTGCGCTTGATGTCCACCGGAGCTCCCCTCGTCAGTCGATCGTGTACTTCGATTTCGCCGTGGCCGACGGCGCGGCGGCTGGCTTGACGGCGGCGGACGCGGCCGCTGGCGGCTTCGGCGTCGCGGGGCGCCGGGCCGCGGGCGGCGGCGAGCCCGCGGGGTGCGCCGACGGCTGCTGCGTCGCAGGAGCGGGCGGATCGCTCGCCTCGGCTTCGGACGCGGTGACGACGGGCGCGTCCGCGGTGGGGACGTTCGCGACGGCGCTCACCGCGGCGTTCGTCGTCCGATCGGGCAGCAGCGGCGTGGGATCGAGCTCGGCCGCAGGCGTCGCGGCGCGCCACGCGTACAGACCACCGAGGCCGAGCGCCGCGAACGTCAGCGTGACGCCGACGGCGATCCCGACGCCGCTTCGTCCGCGCGTCGGCACCCCGGCGATCTCGGTGTCGGTCACGACGCCGGTCGTCGTCTTCACGCGCGGCGCGGAGTTCACATGGTCGGCGAGCGTGTTCGCTCGGAGGCGCGTGACGCCGCTGACGAGGTCCGCGCTCGATGGCTCGCTGTCCGACGACGACAGCCGCACCGGCGTGACCGCCACGGGCATGCGCTCCGTGGGGTGCGATCCAGGCGCCGCGCGGCCGCCCGAGAGCGCCGGGAAGACATCGCGGAGCGCCGTGACGAGCTCGCCGGCGGTGCCGAAGCGCGCCGTCGGCTCGCGCGCCGTCGCCCGCGCGAACCAAGCGTCGAAGCCCGCCGGGAGGGTGGCGCCGCTGCGGAGCGCGCGCGCGCTCGGCGGCTCCGGCGCGCCCATGAGGCTCCTCGCGAGGAGCGCGACCTCGTTGCCGAGCATCTGCGCCTCCGCGAGCCAGTACGGGTGACCGACGAGCAGCGTGAACGCGATGTGGCCGAGCGCGTAGACGTCGACCGCCGGGCCCATGCGGCCGTCGCCGAGCGCCTGCTCGGGCGACATGTAATACGGCGTACCGATGACGCCGGTGACGCCCGCTGCCTGCGCGCCCTGAGCGGCGACCTTCGCGATCCCGAAGTCGAGGACCTTGAGCTTCGCCGTGCCGTCGTCGCGCGCCGTGAGGAACAGGTTCTCCGGCTTGAGATCGCGGTGCACGATGCCCGCGGCGTGCGTTCGGTCGAGCGCGCTCGCGGCCTGGCCGAGCAGCGTGACGACCTCGGTCGGCGAGAGGCGCCCGCGCCGCGCGACGGCCTCACCGAGGTCGTGCCCGTCGAGCAGCTCCATGATGATGAACGGCAGGCCGGTGGCCGCGTCGACGTCGGCGTCGAGGATCTCGACGAGGTGCTCGCTGCGGATCTCCGCGGTGACGCGCGCCTCCGCCTCGAAGCGCGCGCGGAGCTTCGCGTCCGCGACGACGTGCGGGAGCATGACCTTCATGGCGCGGCGTCGGCCGACGCCGAGCTGCTTGACCTCGTAGATCGCGCCCATGCCGCCCGCGCTGATGCGCCGCACCACCTCGTAGCGGCCCGCGGCGATCGTGCCCGGCGTGAGGAGGCTCGGATCGAACGACGCGCTCATGTCGGCGCTCACGAAGTTACCACCTCTCGACGCGCCCGGTCGACCGGGCCGTGAGCGTCGGTGGCGTCGAGAGAGCTAGAAGCGCGCCTGGACGCTCGTGCCGAGGCCGAGGAAGTCCGGATCGACGAACGTGCGCAGGCTGACCGTGCCCTCGCTCGGGTCGCGCTCGACGAAGGTCGAGTTGTTGTCGCGCTTGTACTGGACCCACACCACCGCCGAGAGGATGTCGGAGAGGTCCCACTTCAGGCTGACGCGCGCCTCGACGACGGGCACCGCGCCCTTGCCGACGGGGAGGATCGCGATGTCACCCTGCTGCCGAACGACGACGGTGCGATCGATCGGCTCGCTCGCCGAGTCGACCGTGGTCGACTTGAACGTGGCCGGGAACTGCACGCCCGCGCCGATGCCGGGCGTGAGGCGCACCGAGCGCAGGTAGTAGTCGAACGCGCCCGCGACGAAGAGCTCGTTCGTCGTCGTCGCCGCCTTGGGCAGCGTCTCGAACGGGATGAAGCTCGGCTGATTGCGGAGCACGAACGGCAGATCGCGGTAGATGCCGGTGAGGCTCGCGCGGGCGTAGCCGCTCTTGATCTGCGCCTGGATCGCCGCCGCGCGCGCGGGCTGGATCTTCGTCGCGCCGGTGTTGTCGAAGTCCTTGAGCTTCTGGAAGAGGTTCGTGAACTCGGCCGAGACGAGCCACGTGGTCTTGTCGGGGAAGTAGACCTCGGGCGCGAAGATGACCATCGGCTTGTCGGGGTCGTTCCGATAGAGCAGATAGTCAATCGACTGCGGGACCGGCATGTCCTTGTGATGCGCGATGGCGCGCATCGAGAAGCCGTACGTGTAGATCGATTGACCTTCGACGTCGGGGAGGTCGAACTTGCCTTGCTGGAAGTAGCCGCCGTTGATGTCGAAGTGCAGGAAGTCCGTCGGATCCGTCGAGCCGCCGGCGAGGACGCCGTAGTTCGTCTCGCCGACGCGGATCTCCTCGATGTCCTGCTCGCTCGTGCCGGGCGTCAGCGTCTGCTGAACCTGCTCGATGGTC
>DASYCF010000040.1:0-4703 GCA_036500365.1 Byssovorax sp. | reverse complement strand
CTGGCGAAAGAACCTGAAGATGCCGTTCGACGGCGTGCGCGGGAGCGTGCTCCTCGCCGTGCACGCGACGCGCGGCGCCAGCGGCGAGGCGGTCGTCACCGCGTTCGTCGAGCCGTCGTCCGTGTGACCCGCGTCACTTCGCGAGCTGCGGGAGCTTCTCCTTCAGGCGCGCGACGAGCTTCGTGAAGTCGTAGCGATCGGGGCGCCCGCCCTCGGGCAAGACGGCGACGTCGAACGCGGCGGACGCGGCGCGGATGCGCGAGGGCGCGGCGAGCTCGAGCCGATCGCCGAGCGCCTTCAGCGTGTCGCTCTCGTCGAGCGACTGCACGCCGTCGAGCCGGGCGAGCCACGACGCGAGGGCGAACGTGAGCGCGCGCTCCCACGGGCCGAGGGCGCTCGCGTCGAACGTCTCGAGCGGCACCTTCTCCTTGGTCGAGCGCTCGACCTCGGCGAGATCCTCCGCGGAGAGCCCGCTCTCCTTCGCCGCGCGGAGCAGCGCCGTCGCCTCGTCCTTGCGGAAGCTGCCGTCGGCCCACGCGACGGCGGACAGCGCGATGAATGCCTGCTTCGGGAGCTCGATGCTCATGCGCGCACGGTAGTAGGTCGCGGAGAAAGTTTCGCGCGAATTGTTCCGGACAGAGGTTCCTCCGCCGCGACGGCGCCTCAGCGATACGGGCCGAGCCACGATCGGCGCATGTCGTAGCAGCGCACCTCGTAGTCGAGCGTGACGACGAGCGCGCGACCGACGTCGAAGCCGACGAACGCGCCGGGCCAGCTCTTGGCCCAGGCGTCGCGCATCGAGCTCGCGTCGATCTCGACGGCGGGCAGGTCCGCCCAGCGCGAGAGGCGCACGACGCGCCCGCAGGAGACCCACGCGAGCGGCCGCACCTCCCCCGCGTCGCGCACGCGGCAGTCGTCGCGGAGCCACGCCTCGAACGGCACCACGTCGCCGCGCACGCAAGCGGGCCCGGCGCGCCCCGCCACGTCCTCCGACGCGAAATCGCGGAGGAAACGCGCGACGAGCTCGCGAGAGCCGATCGCGTTGAGCTCGAGCAGGCGGACGCCGAGGTCGCGGAGGCGCGCGATCTCGTGCGCGTGCCGCGTCGCCGCCTCGCGGCGCGCGACGAGGCGAACGGCGGCGCGGGCGACCACGAACGAAGTGTGCGTGATCACGGCCCGACCGACAACGCGCGTTGACGCACGCGCCGCGCGCAAGTCTGCTCCGCGCGTGGTGCGCGAGGCCCGCCCCGACGACGCGGCAGCCATCGCGGTCGTGCACGTCACGACGTGGCGCGCGGCCTACGTCGGGCTCATCCCGCAGGCGACGCTCGACGCGCTCGACGTCGACGCGCGACGCGCGAGCTGGGGACGAATCCTCGGCGCCGAGGCGCCTCCATCCCGCACCGCCGTCTGTGAGCGCGGCGGCGAGATCGTCGGCTTCTGCAGCGTGGGACCCTCACGAGACGAGGGCGCGACCGACGCCGACGGCGAGATCTGGGCGCTCTATGTCACCCCGCGCGCGTGGAGCACCGGCGCTGGCCGCGAGCTCCTCGCCCACGGCATCGCGCTCCTCGCGGCGCGGGGCCGCCGCGACGTCTTGCTCTGGGTCCTCGACGGCAACGCCCGCGCGATCCGCTTCTACGAGCGCGCGGGCTTCTCGCTCGACGGCACCACGCGCACGATCGACGAGCTGCCCCACCAGCGCATGACGCGCGCGCTCCACTGAGCCTCGACTACGTGCAAGTCCCGCTGGTGCAGGTGCCGCTCACGCAGTCGCTGCCGCCGCCGCCCCCGCAGGGCTGACCCGACGCGCGCTTGCAGCTCGAGCTCCCGTCGCACGCGCACATCGTGCCACCCGGCGCGCCGCAGTCGTTCCCGCTGGTGCACTGGCCGGGGTCGGGCTGGCCGCTCATGACGGGCCCGCACGTCCCGTTCGCCGTGGCGCAAGTCTGGCACTTGGTGCACCCGCCCAAGGCGCAGCACGTCATGTCGGTGCAGTGGCCGGAGGAGCAGACGCTGGGCATCGAGCACGTCCCGCCGTTCTGCTCGAGGCAGTCGCCGCTGCTGTCGCACGTGCAGCCGGCGCCGCCAGCTGCGGCGCAGCCGTGACCGCTGTCGCAGACGTTCGCCTGCGTGCCCGCGCTCGCGTTCACGCACGTACCGCTCGAGCACGTGTGGCAGGCGCCGCACGCGGTCGGGCAGCAGAACCCGTCGGAGGAGCAGATGCCCGTGTCGCACTGCGCTCCGGTGGTGCACGCGTCGCCGTTCGCGACGAGGCACGCGCCGTGGCCGTCGCAGGCCTTCGTGCCGTTGCATCCGCTCGGCTGCGCGCCCGCCGCCGCGTCGGTGCACGTGCCCACGGCTCCGCCGGTCGAGCCGTCGCACGCGCCGCACGGGGGCGTTCCGCACGCCATGTTGCAGCAGAAGTTCTGCGCACAGACCATCGACGCGCAGTCCGTGTTCGCGGAGCAGCCCTGGCCCTGCGACTTGAGGCACGTGTTGCCGTTCACGCACGTGAAGCCCGCCGAGCAGCCGCCGCTCGCGCACGACGCGCTGCACGACGTCATGTCGGCGCACAGGAGACCACCCTGGCACGGCATCGTCGACGCGACGCCGCAGACGTGGGCCGTCGGCGGGCCGACCTGGGTCTGGCACTGGAGCTGGCTCAAGATCCCGCTCGCGCACGACGTCCCGCACGACGTGCCATCCGTGACGAAGGAGCAGCTGCCCGCGCCGTCGCACTTGCCCGTCATGCCGCACGCGCCGCCGACGGTGTTGCAGCTCGAGCCCGCTCCTCCGGCGACGACGAAGTCGCACGTTCCGTCGGCGCCCTGGCCCTTCGCGAGCGCGCTGCACCGCCTGCAGCCGTTGCACGTCGAGCTGGGCTCGTTGCAGCAGACGTTGTCGACGCAGTTGCCGCTCGCGCAGTCGCTGCCCGCCGTGCACCCTCCACCGAAGCCGCACGTCGGACAGGCGCCGCCGCCGCCGCAGTCGGTGCCGGTCTCGGTCCCGTCCTTCGCGTGGTCAGTGCAGTCCCGCGTCGTCCCGCAGCCGGTGTTCTCGGTCGGGTTGCACGAGTCGCCGCACATGGAGTCCTGACACGAGCACACGCCCGGCGTGCCCGAGCACACCCAGTTGCCGTTGTTGGCTCCGGTCGGGCAGTCGGCGCGCGACATGCAGCCGCAGCTGCCGCCCTTGCAGGTCGCGCCGTTGTTGCCGCACGACGTGCCGTCCGGCGACGCGCTCGACGACAGCACGCCGTTCGTGCACTTGTTGACCTGGCACGGCACCATGTTCGGCGGCGGCGTCGACGACACCGCGACCCCGCACTTGTGCGCCGTGCTGCACGTCGCCTTGTGGCACGCCGGCGCGGTGGGACAGTCGCTCGCGTCGACGCACTCGACGCACTCGCCCAGCGAGTCGCACACGCCGTCCGACATGCCCGGCCGCGGACAGCTCATCCCGGTCGGCTTCGGCGTCTGCGTCGGCGTGCCCGTCGCCGAGCACGAGGGGACGTTGCACGGCCCGTCTGCCGCCGGCTTGTCGCTCGTGTCGAGGACCTGCGAGTCGACGCCCATCACGCAGGTGCGGTCGTGGCAGTCTCCCATCGGCTGCGGCGCGCCGGGCGTGAGCACGCCGTCGAGCGGCTCACCCTTGCAGAGCGCCGTCGACTGGTCGCAGAACGTGACCGTGCAGAGGTCGGTCTGCTCACACTGCGCGTCCATCATGCAAGGGACCTGGCAGACGCCCTTCGAGTCGCACGTGCCCTGGTGACCGAAGTCGGTGCACGTGAGGCCGCTCATCTTGTCGTTCGCGACCTGCTTTCCATCGACGCAGGCGTACGTGACGCACGGCCCGTCGTCCTGGTGATCGGTCGGGTCGCTGACGTCGATCAGCGCGCCGTCGACACACGAGACCGTCTTGCAATCGAACGGCGTCGGGTCGGGCGGCGTCTTCGTGAGGTTCGTCAGCTCGCAGAACCCCTGCGCGTTGCACGTCGCGGTCTGGCACGTGTCGTCGTGGTCGCACGGGTGCGTCGCGTCGCACGGCGCGCCGAGCTGCTGCGTGATCTGGTCCGCGTCGATGCCGCACCCGAAGGGGATCGCGAACAGCGAGACCACCGCGAGCGCCACGCAAGCCAACGAAGTCCGAGCCAGCATCCAGTTCTCCCGAGGCGTGCACGCGCCGTCCGTGATGCCGCGATGCGAGCGGGCCCCCCGGCGATTGTAAGCGCGTTCCCGACGCCGCCGCTACGGCTTGGGCCGCAAGATCGCGAGCGAACGGGCCCACGTCGCGCAGACGACCGCCTGCTCGCCGCTCGGCGCGAAGCTCACCGCGTGCGATCCCAGCCCGGTTTCGAGCTTCGCCGCGAGCACCGGGGGGTCGCCGGAGATGACCGCGGTGGACGCGCCGCGCTCGCGAGCGGCGCCGCCGAGCGCGACGAGCAGCGTGCGACCGTCCGGCGACACCGCCGCGTCGGACACGCCGCCGCCGAGCGCGATCGTCGCCGTCGCCTCGAGGCGCTCGGCGCGCAGATCCACGACGACCGCGTTGCCAGCGCCCTCGAGCACGACGGCCCAGCGTTCACCGATCCGGAACGCGCCCATGGGCGCCTTCGTCGCGAGGCCGGAGCGCATCGGCTTGTCGCCTCCGATTTCGAAGAGCTGGCCCGTCACGCGATCGGCGACGAGGAGCGCGGGGCC
>DASYCF010000039.1:0-16596 GCA_036500365.1 Byssovorax sp. | reverse complement strand
AGCGCGTCCTCGAGCGGCTTCGGGACGTGCGCCTTCGACAGGCAGCCGACGTCGCCCCCGATCTTCGCCGTGATCGTGTTCTCGCTCACATCGCGCGCGACGGCGGCGAAGTCGTCGCCCTTCTTCAGGCGATCGAGCGCGCCCTCGAGCTTCTTCTTCGCGGCGGCCTTCTGCTCGTCGGTCGCCGTCATCTGCTCGGCCTTCGCCTCGATCGCGCGCGTGACGCGGCACTCGGGCAGGAACTCGTTCTTGCGCTGATCCCAGACGCTCGCGACCTTCTCGGCGTTCTTCGCGGCCCAGTCCTCGATCGTCTTCGGCGACACGTCGACCATCGTCGCGTACCAGGGGTAGTCGAACTTCACGTAGTCGATCGTCGCGGTCGACTTCTCGCGCGCGTACTGATCGTAGACCTCTTCGTCGCCGACGTGGACGCGCGCGCGGATGATCTCGCGCATGCGCGCGGCGATGAGCTCCTTCGTCTGCCACTCGCGGAAGTCGACCGACGAGAGCCCGGTCGCCTGGCGCGCGTTCTTCTCGAAGAGCTTCTCGTCGAACTTCTTCGTCTTGCCGCGGACGCCCATGTACTGAAAGAGGTACTGCGGCTCGATGCCGAGGCGCGGCGCGAACTCGCGGATGTCCTTCGCGGGGAGCGAGACGTGGATGCGCCCCGCGACGAACTCGCGCGAGACGTCCTCGCTCGAGACGGTCACGCCGAGGCGCTTCGCGTCGTCGTTCAGCACCTGCATCTCGATGAGGCCCTCCGCCGCCTCGAGCCGGAGGTGGAGCTGCTTCACCGCCGCGCCGTCGGGCAGGCGCTGCGCGAGCATCTTGAAGGCGGCGCGGTACCAGTGCGCGGGGATGCAGGTGCCGTGTACCTCGGCCAGGCAAGCGGGGCCGGTGTCCGTCGTCTTCGCGCCCGATTGAGGGCGAAACGTCACGATGAACACGAACGAGATCGCGATGACGGCGGCGCCGCCGATGATGGAGCTGAGCTTGTTCACGGCCGGCGCGGCATAGCACGAGTCCGCGCGCGCGTCGGCAGGGCGAGGCGCGCCGCGCGCGGCCACTTTACGGCGGCTCGGCACGCGGCTACGGGCGACCTCCATGGCCACGACGACCAAGAACCGCCTGCCCGATTGCGGGCTCTACCGCACGACCAAGCCGCTCCCGGGGCACGAGGAGCGCATCCCGGCGGGCGCGCTCGTGTACTTCCACAACCACTCGGACAAGAGCGGCGTGCCGAGCGTGCTCGCGGGCGACCACAACGTGATGAACCGCTGGCACTTCCACGGCCCGCCGATCGAGGTGCGCGGCTTCTCGTGGGCGGAGTCGCTCGAGGCGACGCCGCCCGAGGGCTTCTACACGCTCCGCCGCGCGCTGAACTTCGACGGCGGCACGTGGCCCAAGGCGACGATCGTGCAGCTCGGCTACACGCTCCAGGCCGAGCCGATCCTGTTCATCGCGCGGCAGCGCGGCCGGCTCGACGAGAACGACCTCTTCTTCTCGAACGAGGGCATCATGTTGAAGCGCGACCAGCTCAACATCCTCGAGCAAGCCGTCGTGTTCATCGAGCAGCAAGAGGGTCACGTCTCGAACCACGCCGATCACTGAGGCGGTCGCTCGGCGCCGATACGGGCGCATCCGCTCCGCTACGGTGCTCGGCGTATCAGAGTACGCCTGCGCTCCGTTGCTCGCGGCTGCACCCGTCTCGACGCCGATCGCCTCGCCTCAGATCGTCCTTCCGAGTTGCTATTTCGGACGGGTCTTGACGACTCCTAGCGGCGGTCGGCGACGGCGAGGCGCATGTGCTTGATGGGGCCGACGGCGCGGCCGAGGTCGGGGTCGAGGGCGCGCGCGATCGTCGGGGCGTCGTCGTCGCGCGTGACGTCGAAGTGGTACGCGCCGAGCAGCGCCTTCATCTCCTCGGGCGTGAACGCGGAGCGCAGCGGCTCGCCGACGGCGCGCACGACGAGACCGACGAGCGCGAGCATGAGCGCGGGGCGGTGATAGAGCACGACGAGGCGGCTCGCGGAGGCGCTGCGCCGCGCGACGACGGCGAGCGTCGCCTCGATCTGCGCGCGGGTCAGGTACATGACGACGCCCTCCCAAATCCACGTGGTCGGCAGGCCCGGCTCGTGGCCGGCGGCGTCGAGGGCCGCGTCGAGCGAGTCCTTCGCGAAGTCGACGGCGACGAAGCGCACCTCGCACGCGGTCTGCGTGAGCGCGGCGACGCGCTCGCGTTTGTCGCGCTGCGTGTCGGGGTGATCGACCTCGAACACGATCGCGGCGGCGAGCTCGGGCATGCGGTACGCGCGCCCGTCGAGGCCGGCGCCGAGGAGCACGACCTGCGGCGAGGCGGCCTCGCGCAGCGCCGCGTCGATCGCGACCGTGCGCGCGACCATGAGCGCGGATTGGCGCGCCAAGTAGCCGTGGTGGATGCGATCGCGCAGCGTCGTCGGGATCTCGCCGGCGCGGAGCCGCTGCATCCTCGCCCGAGCGTCCGGCGGCAAGAGGGTGAGCGCCGTCGGATCCGAGAAGCGCCCGCCGAGGGCGCGGCCGTGCGCCACGGCGCGGCCGGCGCACACCATCTCCGCGGTTCGGCTCGCGCGTCCGGGGTTCACCCGCTCTCAGCTGCCCGCGATGGTCATCGCGGAGACGCGGAACGTCGGCGCGGCGGTCGAGCTCCGGGGGTCGAGGTCGTCGCCCACGGCGTCGACGCGCTTCCAGAGCTCGTCGACGTTGAGCGAGATCGTCACCTCGCTGACGGGGTGCGCGAACTCGCCGTCCTCGATCCAGAAGCCGCTCGCGCCGCGCGAGAAGTCGCCGGTGACCGCGTTGAACCCGAAGCCCATCATCTCGGTGACGTAGAGGCCGCGCTTCGTGCCCTTCACGATGTCCTTCGCGCGCGTGTCGGTCGGCAAGAGCAGGAAGTTCGACGTCGACGGGCCGACGCCGCCGCCCCCGCCGCGCGAGGCGCTCGCGGTCGGGTCGCGGTCGAGCTTGCGCCCCGCGTAGCTGTCGCAGAGGTACTGCTTCAAGACGCCCTTCTCGACGACGACGTTCTTGCGCGCGGCGAGGCCTTCACCGTCGAACGGGCGCGAGCCGGGCATCCGCTTGCGCAGCGGGTCGTCGACGATCGTGACGAGCTCGCTCGCCACGGGCGTGCCCTCGCGGCCGACGAGGTAGCTCGACTTGCGCCAGATGGAGCTCCCCATGATGCAGCCGCCCATCGTCCCGAGGATGGCGCGCGCGGCGTCGGGATCGAAGACGACGGGCGCCTCGCACGTGGGCACCTTCTTCGCGCCGAGCTTGCGCAGCGTGCGACGCGCCGCCTCGCGCCCGACGGCCTCGGGCTCGTCGAGGTCGGCGAGGAAGCGCTTGGCGCTGTAGTGGAAGCCGCGGCGCTTCTTGCCGCCCTCGTCGTCGGCGACGGGCGAGACGACGATCGACGAGAACGAGCCGGAGTACCCGGCCGCGAAGCCGCTCGACAGCACCAGCGCGAAGCCGCCCGCCGTGCGCGAGAACGTCGCGCCGTCGCTGTTCGTGATGCGCGCGTCGACCTCGCGCGCGGCCGCCTCGCCGCGCTTGGCGAGCGCGATCGCCTCGGCCGCCGTCACCTCACCGCCGCGCGGATCGTAGAGCTCGAGGTCGGGGAGCGGGCCCTTCGTGAGGAGCTCGGGCCGCGCGGGACCCGCGAACGGATCTTGCTGCGCGATCTCGAGCAGCTCGAGCGCGTCGGCGACGAAGCGGTCGATGCCGCGCGCCGTGAGATCGCTGGTCGACGTCAGCGCGACGCGCTGGTCCTTGATGACGCGGAGCCCGACGCCGCGGTGCGCGGCCTCGTGCACGAGCTCCGGCTCGCCGAGGCGCACCTTCGCCTCGAGCTCGGAGCCGCTCCGCGCGATCGCCTCGGCGACGTCGGCGCCGCCCTTCTTCGCCCGCGCGACGATGTCGGCGGCGAGGTCCTTGAGGCGCTCGATCTCTTGCTCTTGGCCGGTGGTCATCGCCGCGGAGGGTTGCGCCTCCGCGTGGGTTCGTCAACGTCGGCAGTGACGGGCGCCGCGCCGACTCGCGCTAGGCGCCGCGGCGCGAGCGCTTCCCCAGCAGGCGCGGACGCGGGGCGGGCGCCGACTCCGCGTCGCTTCGGCTCGCGTCGCTCGACGCGGGCGTCGGCGCGGCGGGCGCGTCGACCTTCGGTGCAGGAGCCGGCGCCACGACCTCGCGCGGCGGGACGAGCGCGCGCTGCGCGAGGACGAACCCCGCGGCGAGCAGCGCGTTCATCCACACGACGGCCCAGCCGAGCACGCTGCCGACGAGCGAGCGCGCGCCGAACGAGCCGCGCACGCCCGCCGTCGTCCCGTCGATCGAGAGCTCCGGGAACAGCGCCGCGACGACGATGAACGCGGCGGCGATCGGCGCGGCGACCGCGACGACGAGCCCGCGCGGCGCGCGCCTGCGGACGGCGGCGAGCGCCACCGCGAACCCGAGCGAGACGGCGCCGGCCGACGCGACGAGCCACGCGAGCGCGGCCGCCGACGGGATCGCGCGCGCCTCCGCCAGGTACGCGATCGACCAGTCCGCGGCGAAGACCTCGAAGTACGCGACGACCGGCGCGAACGCGAGCCACGCGAACAGGAGGGCGACCCGACGCGCGGCCGCGAGCTGCTGCTCGTCGTACCCCTCGAGCTCGCGCCGCGCGCCGAGGGCGAGGAGCGCGCCGAGCGCGAAGCCGACGAGCGGCGCGACGAGCGCAGGCATCGCCCAAGCATAGCCGCCGTTTGCGCCCGCCGACGCGCCGCGGTAGTCCGCGCCGACATGGACCCCCGGCGCCTGCTCGAGCTCCTCCAGCGCGTGCGCTCGGGCGACGTCCCCGTCGAGTCCGCGATGCGCGAGCTCGAGAGCCTGCCGTTCCGCGACCTCGGCTTCGCGACCGTCGACCATCACCGCGCGCTCCGCCAGGGCGTCCCCGAGGTCATCTTCGGCGAGCGCAAGACGGCCGAGCAGATCATCGGCATCGCCGAGGAGATCCGCGCCCACGGCGGCGACGTGCTCGTCACGCGCCTCGACGACGACAAAGCCCGCGCGCTCTGCGCGGCGGTCCCCGGCTTCGTCCACTCCCCCGTCGCCCGGACCGCGCGGCTCACGCTCGGCGGCGCGACGCCGCGCGAGGCCGACCCCGTCTTCGTCGTCACCGCGGGCACGAGCGACATGCCCGTCGCGGAGGAGGCGTGCGAGACGCTGCTCGCGGTCGGCCTCGAGCCGGCGCGCATCTACGACGTCGGCGTCGCGGGCCTTCATCGCTTCCTGCACCGCGTGGAGGATCTCCGCAAGGCGGCGGCCGTCATCGTCGCCGCCGGCATGGAGGGCGCGCTGCCGAGCGTCGTCGGCGGCATCGTCTCCGCGCCCATCGTCGCGATCCCGACGTCGGTCGGCTACGGCACCGCGCTGAACGGCTTCACGGCGCTCTTTTCCATGCTCACGAGCTGCGCGTCGGGCGTCGTCGTCGTGAACATCGACAGCGGCGTCGGCGCGGCGATGGCCGTCCACCGCATGCTCCCGAAGCGCGTCGTCACCGCGCCGGCCGGCTGAGCCATGCACGACAAGCCCCACGACCACGGGCACGTGCACGTGCACGAGCACGAGCACGAGCACGCGCACGAGCACGAGCACGAGCACGAGCACGAACACGTGCACGAGCATGTGCACGCGCGTCACCACGAGACGCACAGGCTCGAGCGCGGCGCTGGGCAGGGAAAGCTGCTGTTCCTCGATGCGTTCAGCGGCATCGCGGGGGACATGACGATCGCCGCGCTGCTCGACCTCGGCGTGCCGCTCGGCGTGCTCGAGGAGAGCGTCGGCGCGCTCGCGCTCGACGGCTACACGCTGCACACGGGGCACGTGCACCGCAGCGGCGTCGTCGCGACCACGTTCGACGTGCACGTCGACGCCACGCAGCCCGAGCGCACGTACGGATCGATCGACGGCATGATCTCCGGCGCGAAGCTGCCCGACGGCGTGGGCGAGCTCGCGCGGCGCGTCTTCCGCCGCCTCGCAGAGGCCGAGGCCGCCGTGCACAAGATGCCGCTCCTCGACGTGCACTTCCACGAGGTCGGCGCGGTCGACGCGATCGTCGACGTCGTGGGCTCCGCGGCGATGCTGGTGCACCTCGGCGCCGAGGTCGTGTGCTCGCCGCTGCCGATGGGCCGCGGCTTCGTCAAGGCGCGCCACGGCGTGCTGCCGCTGCCGGCGCCGGCCACCGTGTCGTGCCTCGCGGGCGCGCCGACGTACGACGCGGGGATCGAGGCAGAGCTCGTGACGCCGACGGGCGCGGCGATCGTCGCGGGCGTCGCGCGCTCGTTCGCGCGCTGGCCGACGTTCGCGCCCGAGCGCGTCGGCTGGGGCGGCGGTCAGCGCGAGCTCGCCGATCGCCCGAACGTGCTGCGCGTCGTGCTCGGCAGCCGCTTCGGCGCCGACGAGCACGCGCGCGCCGAGGAGACGCACGCCGTCGTCGAGGCCAACGTCGACGACATGACGGGCGAGCTCGCCGCGCACGCGATCGACGCGCTCCTCCACGCCGGCGCGCTCGACGCGTGGGCGAGCCCCATCACGATGAAGAAGGGGCGACCTGCGCTGACGATTTCGGCGCTGACCACCGCCGAGCGCGCCGACGCGATGGCCGCCGTGCTCATCCGCGAGACGACCACGATCGGCGTGCGCAAGCGCCTCGTGGCGCGCTCCGAGCGGCCGCGCCGCGCGATCACGGTGGCGACGCCGTACGGCGAGATCTCGATCAAGGTGAGCGAGGGCCCCTTCGGACCCGCGCAGGTGAAGCCCGAGTTCGACGCCTGCGTCGCCGCCGCCGCCGCGCACGGCGTCCCCGTGCGCGAGGTGGTCGCCGCCGCCACGGCCGCCGCCCGCGCGGCGATCGGCTGAGCCGACGCGGTTCAAGCCGTTGCAGTTGTGACTGGGGCGCCCGCGGTTCAACCGGCGCCGGGGACCTCCGCGCGGCGAATGCGCCCGTAGCGTCGCCAGCCCGTCGAGAGGAGCCACGTGCGCGCCCCAGCGACCGTCGCGTCCCACGGTCCGGCCCGCGGCGACGCGTCGGCCCAGCCCTCGAACGTGAGCGCGGAGGAGCACGGATCGAGCTCGGTGATCATCTCGGAGCGCCGCTTCGCGGCGTGCCGTCGCTCCTGGAGCAGGACGTACGCGAGCGCACGCCGGACCTGCCGCGGGGAGCCGAGCGCCACCGCGTGATAGCGCTCCGCGAACACCTTGCCCGATCGCCCGAGCAGCCGATTGAGCCGCATCGCGACGCGAATCGCGAGCCCGCGCGCGCCGCTCGACAGGCTCCTCTTCCCGGCTGCCTCGACGATCAAGTGCAGGTGGTCCGGCTGCACGGCGTACTGCACGAGCCGAAAGCCGAAGCGCTCTTTGCCTGCCGCAAACGCCTGTCGAATGACCTTCATGCATCGCTCGGATCGCAAGCTCGGCACGCCCCGCACGCGCATCGTGAGGTGCTGCGGGACCGACCGTCCGACCGCCGGCCGAGCTTCGTGAACCGCGCCGCCCACCGTACCTGCCGGCTTGCGCCCAGCGCCGGCGCGGCGACCACCCCAGGTGCGAAACTCGATTGTCTGTTGACGCATCTTGATTCAGCTAATCTAATCCATGCGCGTGATTTGTCAAGCCTGCCGAGGCCAAAGAGTCGATGTCGAGCAGACCCGGCGCGAGGGTCTTCGCGCCGATTCCGGTCCTCGGACCAGGAGCCCAACGACATGCCATGCAGTCCCCTCCCGGGCGCCTCCCGGCGCCGCGGTCGCGTCTCCGTGCGCGCGAGCGCCGTCGCGTCGTGCGTCGCCGTCCTCGCCGTCGCCGCGGAGGCGGGCGCGGAGCCGCCACAGCGCGCCGCGCTCGGCTATGTGGATCCGCGCGCCATGCCGCCGGACGAGGACGACGCGCCACCGCCGCCTCGCCGCGTCGACGTCGCCGACGCCCCGCCCCGCGCCTCGGCGAGCTCGGTGGCGTTCGATCTGTCGGTCGTCACCGAGGTGCCGCTCATGGTCGGCGCACAGGCGACGCTCGAGCTCCCCTATGGCTTCCTCCTTCAGGCCGAGCTCGGCGCCCTGCCCGCCGGGTACGTCGGTGCGATGGAGTCCGTCGCCGCGTCGGCGAGCCCGAACGTGTCGAAGTACGAGGGCCTCGTGCACGACGCGCTCGACGGCTCGCTCGTGCTGAGCCTGTCCGGCGGCGTCCGGCCGTTCCGTGATCACGGCCTCGAGATCCTCGGCGGCTACACGCTCGTCTCGCTCGGCGGCAGCGTCACGGCGGCCGACGCGCTGCAAGCCGCGACCGGCGCCCAGCTCCCGTCGCGCCTGCCGAGCGCGTCGATCACGCTGCGCTCGACCCTTCACAACGTGCACGTCGGCGTCGGCTGGCGCTGGGTCGTCGCCGACCATTTCGTCATCCGCGCGCAGGTCGGCTACCTGCAGACGCTCGCGTCGTCGTCGAGCCTCGGCGTGTCCGGCACCGGCGACGACGCCGCCGCGAACGCCGCGCTGTCCGCCGCGAGCGCGACCGTCGACGCAGCGCTCGACGGCATCTATACGCGCTACGTGAAGAGCCCCACGGCGTCGATGTCGCTCGGCTACCGGTTTTGAAGGCGCGTCACTCGACGCAGCGGAAGCCGACGTCGGCCGAGGCGCCGTCCATGGTCTTGTAGCTTCGGAACGTCGCGCTCGCCGCGGCGGGCAGGCTCGACCACGCGCCTCCACGGAAGACAGGCATGGTCCCTGACAAGCACGGCGCGCTGTGAACGTCGCTGCCCAAACCCCAGCACGTGGTGTCCGTGTACGGGACGAAGTTGTCCTGCACCCATTCGCCGACGTTGCCGCCGAGGTTCGCGACGCAGTTGATGCCGTCCGCGGGGCACTTCCCCGTCATGTCGAACGCGCTGCCGCCTGCGACGGGCGCTGCCGGCGTCATGGCGCCCGTCGCGTCCGCCACCCGGCAGGCGGAGCTGGTGTTCAGGTCATCGTCCATCGACGGGGCGCGCCCGACGATCGCCGCGTCGCAGAGGGGGATCGTGCCTGGCAGCGCGAGCCATGGATAAGCGGACTCCTGCGCCCCGTTGCCGGCGGCCCACTCCCACTGCGCCTCGGTCGGGAGCTCCTTGCCCTGCGCCTTGCACACGCCGTCGGCGTACGCGCGCGTCACGCAGTTCACGGGCAAATCGGGGTCGCCGAGGTTCCAGGTGCACGTCGAGTCGCCGTCGAAGGGCGGCGCCGCGACCAGGTGGGCGTCGATGAGCGTCTGCAGCGCGCCGACCGTCATCTCGTCCTGGTCCATGAGGAACGCGTCGACGGTGACGAGCTGCTCGGGGAACGGCGAGGCGTCGCCCATCGGCAGGTAGTCCGGCGCGCCCATCAGGAACTCGCCCGCGTCGATGCACGCCATCGCCGGCTCGGTCTTCGCGCAGCCCGTCGCGGCAGCAGCCGCCCATGTGTCGGGCGAGAGCGGCACGACGTCGGTCGCGTCAGCGGTGACGACTCGGAGCTCGCCGCTCGACGGGTCGCACGAGGTCCCGTCAGCGGGGTTGGCCGGGACGCCGAAGCACTGCATCGAGAGCGGCACCTGCACCACCGTGACGCCGTGCGCGGGCGGAAGGTGGACGAGCGCCTCGATCGCGCGGTCGGACGTCGGGCCGCGAGATCCGGCGACCGACGCGCGGAAGAAGAACACGTCCACGAGCGGCGCCGTACCGTCGGGCAAGGGCTCGACGCCGAAGGAGAGCGGCCAGTCGGAGGGCTCGGCGGCGCCGAACTCGCGCGCGCAGTCGGGGCACGCGCTCTGAGACTGCGGGAGCACCTCGGCGTAGAGGAGCTGCCCGAACTGCGGGATGGGCGCGTCCGTCGACGCGACGACGACCCACTGGTCGCGCGCCGGCGCGGTCTCCGAGCAGCCGAAGAGCAGCGCGCACGCGACGACGAGCGCGGCGCGCCTCACGGCGTCACCCCGTCGTACGCGCACCGAAAGCCGTTGTTCGCGCTCAGCGTGAACTCGGCGCGGTACGGCGCGGCGGTCTCGTCGAGCGTCGTGTCGATCGCGCCGCCGCGGCGCGTCTGCGCAGTGACGGCCATCATGGCGCCGGACGTCGACGTCGCGCTGGCGCAGGTGCGCGCGATGGGCCCCGACGTACCGCCGCCCCAGCATGGAGAAGAAAACGACGGCGCCGCGATGTCCGACGTCACCTCGCCGACGTTGCCTCCGAGGTCGACGATCAAGTCCCGTGACACGTCGTCTGGGTGTGTGCCGACGGCGTCTGGAAGCGCAGAGCCGGTCACGCACGTCGAGGCCATACCCACGCGCGACGCGGCCACCTGACCGCAATCCATCGGCGCGACGTTTCCCCACGGAAAGAGGAGCCCTTGCCCGCGTCCGCGCGCCTCGTGCTCCCACTCGGCCTCCGTCGGCAGGCGTCCATGCACGGCTGCGCAGATCGCGGCAGCCGTCTCTTGCGCGACGCACGTCACGGGCAGGGCATCGCGCGACGCGTCGGAGAGATCGTCGATCCACGTGCAACTCAAGGCCATGGCCGGCATCAAGCTTCCGGGGCTCGACGGCGAGTCGGGCAGCGGCGTCGAGTAAGTCCCATCGTTCACGAGGGTCCGCAGGCGGCCAACCGTGAACTCCGTCCGGTCCAGGTAGAACGGCGCGACGAGGGCGGGCAGCAGCGGCGTGGAGTCGTCGTAGACCAACGTCGCTACCCCGTCGAACGCGAGGTCGCCCATCACCGTGTAGCCGCCAGGGATGCACACCGTGTCGGGCGCGAGGGCCGCGTCCGGCGGCGGCGCGCTGCACGTCGTCGCGAACGCCGGCGTCCAGGTGCCGACGACGCTGGTCGCGTCGTCCGCGGAGGCGAGGTCGGCGATGCCGTCCGTAAAAGCGCCCGCGAGGGTGCCCTGGCCGACACAGGTCGTGTCGGTCGTGAAGCTCGCCCCGACGCCGATGCAGTATCCGCTGAGGGTGACCTCGACCGTCTGCACGCCCGCGGTCGACGGCGTGAGGTCGACGACGCGATCGATGGTCACCGAGGGCTGCGGATCGAGCGTCGCCTCTCCAGCCTCGTCGCCCTGGATCGAACGATCGCTGCGGAAGGCGCGCAGGCGCACGCGGATCGACCCGCCGGTGTACGCCGACGTGTCGACGCCGAACGACGCTGGCCAACCAGACGCATCCGGCAGAAGAAGCGTGAGCAATCCGCCGTCCTGCGTCGCGCCCTCGGCGCTGACGAGATCGATGCGCAGCGTGTCGACCGCCGCGTCCGCGCTCACGTCCCCGGCGCCGCCTCCGCCGCCTCCGACGCCCTCGACGAGCGGCAGGTCGGTGTCGACCACGACGAGGAGCTGCGGCTTCGGCGGCAGAGAGTCGGAGCAACCCGCGCCGCCGACGATCGACGCGATCGCGAGTGCGATCGCTGTGGGGGGTCCGGTGCGCACGTCGCGAACGTACATCGAGCCCGATCTCCGTTCAATCGGTGGTACCGTCGCGCGCATGCAAAGGCAATCTTCCAAGCGTGGAGGGCTCACTGCGCGCGGCGCGCTGGCGCTCGTCGGAGTGACAGGCATGCTCGCGGCCGCGACGCCCGCGTGCGGCTCGGACTCGGCGACTCCGGCGGCCACCTCGACGTCGACCACGTCGACCGGCGCAGGTGGTGAATCGGGCGCTGGCGGCAGCGCGAGCGGCTGGGGCGCGACCGACTGCGGCGCGTGCGCGCAGCAAGCGTGCGCGAGCTACGTCGCGTCGTGCGACTCCGACCCGGAGTGCCCTGCGTATCTCAGCTGCGTCCTCGCGTGCCCCGCCGCGGCCGGCGCGCCGACGGTCGACGAAGCGTGCGTGACCGCGTGCTCCACCGGCTCGAGCAGCGAGTCGAAGCTCGCCGCCGCCGACCTCTACGCGTGCTTCACCGTCGGCGACGGCGCCAAGACGTGCGCCGCATGCGGCGACATGATCGTCATCCCGCCCGGCCCCGCGCCGGAGCAGTGCGGCACCTCCACCGATCCCGACGCGTGCGCGGCGTGTGCAGACGAGAACTGCTGCACCGGGCGTCAGGCCTGCCAGGTCGCGGACGGAGACTGCCAGGGCTTCATCATGTGCGCGGAGGACTGCACGGCGGCCGGCGGCAGCGAGTCGACGTGCTACACGCAGTGCGCCCCGGCGAACGCCGCCGGTGAGGCCGTCTTCGCGCAGTACTTCGCCTGCACCGAGTACTCCTGCACGACCGAGTGTGGGCAACCGAACGCGTGCGATCAGTGCCGCCTCTCCGTGTGCAAGGTCGAGACGTACAACCTCCAGAGCTCACCGGACGGTCTGCTGCTCTTCGAGTGCTTCGACGAGTGCATCCACGCGCCGGGCGGCATGGTGGACACGTGCGAGACCGCGTGCTTCGCCGACGAGATGGATCAACTCGACCTCTTCGACATGTACGAGGAGTGCCTGACCGTCGGCTGCAAGGACGAGTGCATGAACGGCCAGTAGCTCGCGCGGCGACCCACTCGATCGCGCCGTGCCGACGACGGCGCCGCTACGTCGGCGAGCGCGAGGTCGGCGGTCCGCGGAGCTCTTCGCCGCGGTCCAAGCCGAGGTCCGGCAGCGTGTCGCGGTAGGGCACGTCGCACACCGTGACCGCGTCGTTCATCGCGCGGAGGAGCTCGATCGGCGAGGCCAGCGTGTCTGCGGCCTCGTCGGCGCGCGGCGCAGCGCAGGCGTCGACGCAACGGAGCTCGTGCACCACCAGACCGCGCAGCGTGCCCCCGCGCGTCGGCTTCGCGTGCGAGCCCACGAGGTCGCCCCAGCGGAGCGTCCCGCCGCGCGTCGGGCTCGACATCGGACCGGCGTCGTCCGGCCACGGCGCGACCATGAAATCACGATTCGACATTGTCTCTACCTCCCTCACGCGGGGGTGTGGGGCGGCCGCGCGGCCGCTCGTGAGATGACCGTACGCTCCCGCGGCGCGATCGACAAGCGCGCGCGTCGCGGCGCTCGCCTCAAATCGTCAGGGTCTCTTTGTGCTCGCCCCACAGCGCGCGGAGCACGTCGCTGATCTCGCCGACCGTCGCGCCCGCCTTCACCGCGACCAGGATCGGCGCGAGGAGGTTCGCGTCGTTCGTCGCGGCGTCGTTCACGGCGGCGAGCGCGGCCGTCCGCGCCGGGCCGTCGTGCTCCTTGCGCCACGCGCGCACGCGCTCGATCTGCTGGCGCTCGATCTCGGGGTCGACCTTCGTCACGGGGACGGGCGCCGCCTCGCTCGCGAACTCGTTCAGGCCGACGAGCACGCGGCGCTTCTCCTCGATGTCGAGCTGGTAGCGGTACGCGCTCGCCTGGATCTCGCGCTGCACGTAGCCCTGCTCGATCGCGCTCACCATGCCGCCGAGCTGGTCGATCCGCGCGAGGTAGGCGCGCGCGCCCGCCTCGATGCGGCTCGTCAGCGCCTCGACGGCGTAGCTGCCGCCGAGCGGGTCGACGAAGTCCGCGACGCCGCTCTCGTAGCCGAGGACCTGCTGCGTGCGGAGCGCGAGCGTCGCCGCCTCGGCCGTGGGCAGGCCGAGCGCCTCGTCGAAGCCGTTCGTGTGCAGCGACTGACAGCCGCCGAGCACCGCGGCGAGCGCCTGGATCGAGACGCGCACGACGTTCACCATCGGCTGCTGCGCGAGCAGGGTCATGCCGGCCGTCTGGCAGTGGAAGCGGAGCGCCTTCGCGCGGTCCGTCTTCGCGCCGAAGCGCTCTTCCATGATGCGCGCCCAGAGCCTCCGCGCGGCGCGGAACTTCGCGACCTCCTCGATCAGGTTGTTGTGCCCGTTGAAGAAGAAGCTCAGCTGCGCGCCGAACACGTCGACGTCGAGCCCCGCCTTCATCGCCGCCTCGACGTACGCGATGCCATCGCCGAGCGTGAACGCGACCTCCTGCACGGCGTCGCAGCCGGCCTCGCGCATGTGGTAGCCGCTGATCGAGATCGTGTTCCAGCTCGGCAAATCCGTCGCCGCGAACGCGAACACGTCGCGGATGAGGCGGAGCGACGGCGCGGGCGGGTAGATGTACGTGCCGCGCGCGACGTACTCCTTGAGGATGTCGTTCTGGATCGTGCCGCGGAGATCCTTGCGCGCGGCGCCGCTCTCCTCGGCCACGGCGACGTAGAGCGCGAGCAGGATGGGCGCGGTCGCGTTGATGGTCATCGACGTCGACACCTCGCCGAGCGGGATCTGCGCGAAGAGCCTGCGCATGTCGCCGAGCGAGTCGATGGCGACGCCGACCTTGCCGACCTCGCCCTGCGCGCGCGGGTGGTCCGAGTCGCGGCCCATCTGCGTCGGCAGATCGAAGGCGACGCTGAGCCCCGTCTGGCCCTGCGAGAGGAGGTAGCGGTAGCGCGCGTTCGACGCGTCGGCCGTGCCGAAGCCGGCGTACTGGCGCATCGTCCAGAGGCGGCCTCGGTACATGTTCGGCTGCACGCCGCGCGTGAACGGAGGCTCGCCCGGGAGGCCGAGGTCTCGCTCGACGTCGAAGCCGAGCGCCTCGAGCGTCGCGGGCTCATAGAGGTCGTCCGCGTCGACGTCGGCGCCGCCGGGTCCGCTGGCCAGCACGCCCGCGCGCTTGCGGGCGCCCGCCTTGGCCTTCGCGAGGCGCGCCTCGTAGCGCGCGCGCGCCGCGCCCGCGTCGTGTCGTGAGCTCATGCGCCGCGTGTAGCAAAGCCGCGGCGCGGGGGCGAAGGCGGAAGCCGCCGCGCGCCCGGGAAGCGCGTATCGTGGGGCATGCGCACGAGCCTCCTCCCCGCCGTCGCCGCCGCGCTGCTCCTCGCCTCGACCGCCGCGCGCGCGGACGACGCGCTGCACCTCGGCGCCGCGACGCTCGACCGGCCCACCGTGATGACCCTCGGCGTCCGCTGGGCGCTGACCGGCGACGACAACTTCGACGCGACCGTCGCGGTTCAATACCGGCGCACGGGCACGAGCGCATGGACCGACGGGCTCCCGCTCTACCGCGTGCACGCCGAGCTCGTCGCGGGCAACGCGGCGACGCCCGAGTTCGCCGGGAGCGTCTTCGACCTCGCGCCCGGCACGTCGTACGACATCCAGCTCACCGCGCACGACCCCGACGGCGGCGACATGACGACCGTGCTCACGCAGGCGACGCGCCCCGTGCCCGCCTCCGATCCCGCGCACCCGAACGTCGTCCAGGTCTCGAACGCGAGCGAGCTCCAGGACGCGCTCGACGCCGCGCAGCCGGGCGACGTGATCACGCTCGCCGCGGGCACGTACGCGGGCGAGTTCACGCTCGACGCGAGCGGCACCGCCGACGACTTCATCGTCATCCGCGGCGTCGACCGCGACTCGGTGATCCTCGACGGCGGGAACGCCGGCGGCAACGTGCTCGCGATTGAGGGCAGCTTCACGCACGTCGAGAGCCTGACGCTCCAGCACGACAACCGCGCGCTCCGGTTCCACGGCTCCCCCGCGAGCGACAACGTCGTGCGGCGCGTCCACGCGAAGGACGTCGTGCTCGGCTTCGGCTCGAACCCGCAGCAGCAGGACTTTTACCTCTGCGACAACGTGCTCGAGGGCCGCCTGTCATGGCCCGCCGTCTACGCGGACGACGGCGGCGCGCACGCGAACGACGACGGCATCCACGTCGAGGGCGACGGCCACGTCGTCTGTCACAACGCGCTGAGCGGCTTCGGCGACGCGCTGAAGGTCGAGACCACCGGCGCGCGCGCCGACGACTTCTACGGCAACGACGTGAACGACGCGTACGACAACGCCATCGAGCTCGACCAGTCGCAGGGCAACACGCGGGCGCTGCGGAACCGCTTCACGAACGCGTACATGCCCATCAGCTTCCAGCCCATCTTCGGCGGGCCCGCGTACGCCGTCCGGAACCTCGTGATCAACGCGGTCGTCGAGCAGGTGAAGATCCACAACGACACCGTGGGCCCCGTCGTCCTCAACAACACCTTCATGAGCGCGGCGTACGCGTTCCAGGTCCTCGACGACACGACCGCCCACGCCGTCGTCTTCACGAACAACCTCTGGATCGGCCCGGCCACGCCGCAGGGCGGGCGCAGCGTGAACTGGGATCAGCCCGTCGACCCGGCGACGGATCGCCTCGACTTCGACGGCTTCTACCCCGACGGGCAGTTCCACATGGGCTTCGGCGCGACGGGCATGAACTACCCGAGCTTCGCCGCGCTGCAGAGCGGCGGCTCGTTCGAGGCGCACGGCCGGCTCGTCGACGGGCCGACGCTGTTCGAGAGCGGGCTCGTCACGCCGCCGTCGTACACGACGAACGTGCCGCCGCCTGACGGCGTGCTCGCCGCGGGGTCCGACGCGATCGATCACGGCACGGTGCTGCCGAACGTGACCGACGGCTTCGTCGGCGCGGCGCCGGACCTCGGCGCGGTCGAGCGCGGCTGCCCGTCGCCGATCTACGGCGTGCGGCCCGCCGGCGTGGACGAGACGAACGAGCCGCTCGGGTGTGCGACGAGCGGCAGCGGCGCGGGCGGCGGCGCGACGGGCGCAGGCGGCAGCGGGACGGGCACCGGCACGGGCG
>DASYCF010000038.1:0-3397 GCA_036500365.1 Byssovorax sp. | reverse complement strand
CGCTATGTCATCACGCTCGACACCGACACACAACTCCCCCGCGATTCTGCCCGCACCATGGCCGGCGCGATGGCGCACCCGCTCAATCGCCCCGTGCTCGACGACACTGGCACGCGCGTCGTCCGGGGCTACGGCGTCGTCCAGCCGCGCGTCGGCGCCACCCTCTCCAGCACGACGCGCTCCACGTACGCGCGCGCCTATGCGGGCTGCGCGGGCGTGGACCCCTACACGACGGCGGTCTCCGACGTCTATCAAGACCTCTTCGGCGAGGGGGTGTACGTCGGCAAGGCGCTCTACGACGTCGACGCGTTCGAGGCGGCGCTCGCGGGGCGCGTGCCCGAGAGCGCGCTGCTCAGCCACGATCTCTTCGAGGGGATCCACGCGCGCGCCGCGCTCGCGACGGACATCGAGGTGCTCGACGATCAGCCGACGAGCTACCGCGAGCACACGGCGCGACAGCACCGCTGGGTGCGCGGCGACTGGCAGCTCCTCCCCTGGCTCCTCGGGCAGGTCCCGGCGCGTGGCGGCGTTCGGCGCCCCAACGACATGTCGACCATCTCACGCTGGAAGCTGCTCGACAACCTGCGTCGGAGCCTCATCGCCCCTTCGATCGTCGCGCTGCTCACGCTCGCGTGGATCGCCGCGCCGCGCACGGCCCTGATCTGGACGATCGTGTCCGTCCTCGCGCTCGGGACTCCGCTCATCATGAGGCTCGGGACGGAGCTCGTCCGCCACGGCATCGGCGCGAGCAAGACGGCGTGGGGCGACCTCGACTCCAACGCCCTGCAGCTCGGCTTCGCGTGCGCCTTCCTCCTCGATCAGGCGATCTTGATGGTCGACGCGATCACGCGGACGCTCGTGAGGCTCGTCACGCGGCGCCGCCTGCTCGAGTGGGAGACCGCGAGCGAGGCGCGGCGCCGCGTCGCTGCCCGGAAGACGCCGCGACGCATGGTGTACGCGAGCGCCGCGTCGCTTGCGCTCGGCGCGGCCGTCGCCTTGCGCGACGCTCGCACGCTGGCGTTCGCCGGCCCGATCCTGCTCGGCTGGATGCTCGCCCCCGTCGTCGCTTCGGTGACGAGCCGGCGTCGCCACGCGCGGGAGGCGCCGCTCTCGGAGCTCGATCGCCGCTGGCTGCGCACCGTCGCGCGGAAGACGTGGCGCTTCTTCGAGACCTTCGTCACGCCGGGCGACCACGCGCTCCCGCCCGACAACTATCAAGAGGACCCGAAGGGCGTCCTCGCGCGCCGCACGTCGCCGACGAACATCGGCCTCTACCTCCTCGCCACGGTGTCGGCGCGCGATTTCGGTTTCATCACGCTCGAGGAGGAGGCCAGTCGACTCGAGTGCACGCTCGACACGATCGACAAGCTCGAGCACCACGCCGGGCACGTCCTCAACTGGTACGACACGTCGACGTTGGCGCCGCTCGCGCCGCGGTACGTGTCCACCGTCGACAGCGGCAACCTCGCCGCGCACCTCTGGACGGTCGCGTCGGCCTGCCGCGAGGTCGCCGACGCGCCGATCGTCTCCACGTCGATCCTCGAGGCGGCCCTCGACGCGGCGCACGCGCTCGAGGAGGCCCACGCGGCGGAGGCGGAGGCCGCGCCGGAGGAGCTCGCGCGGCTCGGCCTCTGCATCGACGACGTTCATCGGCTGGCCTCGGTGGTGTCGGCCGCCGTCGCGAGCCCGCCGAAGGGCCTCTCCGCCTGGCGCGCATGCCTCGACGCTTGCATCGACGCAGCCGCGAAGGTCGACGCGTCCGTCGCGCTCGGGGATCCGACGGCCGAGATCAGCGTGCGTGCAAAGACGCCGGGCGCTCCTGCGTCGACGCGCGCGGACGACGTCCGCTTCTGGGCTGGCCGGGCTGTGCGCGGCCTCACGCACGCGCGCGACGAGCTGCTCTCCTTCGCGCCCTGGGCTGCGCGCGGAGGGGCAGACGCCGCGATCGAGGCCGACTCCACGGCGGCCAAACTCGCCCACGCGATCGAGGGGTGCACCACGCTCCGCGACCTCGAGCGACTGCCCGCGATCGCCGACCCGCTCGTCGCCGACGTCGAGCGCGCGCTCGCGAGCAAGCCCGCGCCGTTCCGCACCGCCTCCGAGGAGCGCTTCGGCGACGCGCGCGGCGAGGTCCGGGCGGCGTCGGAGCGTGCCGCGACCACGACGCGGCGCTTCGAGGTCCTCGCCGACCGCGCGACCGCCCGCGCCGACGGCATGCGCTTCGACATGCTCTACGACCCGCGTCGCAAGCTCTTCGCGATCGGCTACGACGTCGGCTCCGGGCGACTCGACTCCTCCTATTACGATCTCCTCGCCTCGGAGGCGCGCCTCGCGAGCCTCGTCGCGATCGCGAAGGGCGACGTGCCGCAGGAGCATTGGTTCCGCCTCGGCCGCCAGCTCACCGCCACTCCCGCAGGCCGCACCCTCGTCTCCTGGAGCGGCTCGATGTTCGAATACCTCATGCCGCTCCTCGTCACGCGGGACTACGACGAGACGCTCCTCCACGAGACGTATCGCGCCGTGATCCTCTGGCAGCGCGAGTACGCCGCGCGCAAGGGCACTCCGTGGGGCGTCTCCGAGTGCGCGTACAACCTGCTCGACCTCGGCCTCACGTATCAATACCGCGCGTTCGGGGCGCCGGGCCTCGGCTTCAAGGCCGGCCTCGGCGACGACCTCGTGATCGCGCCGTACGCGACGGCGCTCGCCGCCCTCGTCGTGCCGGCCCTCGCGACGGAGAACCTCCGCGCGCTCGCGAAGGAGGGGCTCGAAGGCGCCTATGGCTTCTTCGACGCCATCGACTATACGCCCGAGCGCGTGCCTCCCGGCCATCGCGGCGTCGTCGTGAAGGTCTTCATGGCCCACCATCAGGGCATGAGCCTCGTCGCCCTCGGCGGCGCGCTCGACGCGCACCCCATGCGCCGACGCTTCCACGCCGACCCACGCGTCAAGGCCACCGCGCTGCTGCTGCAGGAGCGCGTGCCGGTCGCGCCCGCGCTGACGCGGACGCGCGCGGACGACGGCGCGGCGGCGTCGCCGATCGACGCGGCGGAGGAGAGCATCGACGTCGTGACTACGCCGCTCGGCCCGACGCGCGCGCACCTCCTCGGCAACGGCGAGTTCTCCGCGATGATCACGGCGTCCGGCTCCGGCTGGACGACGTGGCGCGACCTCGACGTCACGCGTTATCGGGAGGACGGCGCGCTCGATGCGTGGGGGTCGTTCTGCTACCTCCGCGACGTCGACACCGGGGTCGTCTGGTCGACCGCCTATCAACCCTCCCGGCGCGCGCCCGACGCGTACGAGGTGACTTTCGCCATCGACCGCGTCACCATCCACCGCGTCGACGGCGAACTTCAATCGACCACCGAGATCGTGACGGGGTGCGAGCACGCCGCCG
>DASYCF010000037.1:0-2385 GCA_036500365.1 Byssovorax sp. | reverse complement strand
GACGACATGAAGAACGACCACGTGACGGACGCGATGATCATGAAGCTCCGCGACGAGGCGGCCGCCGCGGGTGACGCCGAGCAGGTCGCCTTGTGCGATGCCGCGCTCGCGCCCGCGAACAGTCACCCCGAGGAAGCCCGGCGCGAGCTCGCTCGAGCCGAGTGCGTGCGCGTGATCTGCGCCCAGCTCGCTGCTCGCGAGAGCGACGTTTAATCGGGCGTACAGCAAAAGAAAGGCCAAAAACCGCTGGCGCCATTATCGCGGTAGCGGCAAAAGAAAAAGACCCGACGCGGGGGCAATCGCGCCGGGCCGAAACACCAGAGAGGACACCTCCGATGTACGTCCAGAATTTCGCACACGCGCCGCACGCGCGCAAGGCCGCGCCGGTCGAACACTGGCTCCACCACCTCCGCCGCGACCGGGGGCCTGCCGCATGCGGCCAGTGGCTCGCGGCGACGGCGCACATGCCCTCAGAGGACCGCGCGGCCCATGCGGCGCACGCGCTCGCGATGCGCGACCCCGAGGCGCGCCGGCGGTACCGTGGCGACCCCGACGAGCCGCGGCCGCGTCGGGTCGCTGCTCCCGGTCGTGCGACCCGTCGTGCACCCCGTCGCGCTGTACGTCGTGCTGCGCGTCGTGCTGCGCGCCGTACCGCGGTCGCATCATCGGGCGACGACGGGCCGCCAGCCCCACAGCGTCGACCTCGGCGTGACCGCGCCGCCGAGGTGCGCGCGTGAGCCGCCCCGACACCGCCGCGGTGCTCGCCGCGGTCAAGGTCATCGTGGACGCGCTCGCCGCGCCGGCCGCGCCCGAGCCCGCTGCGCCCGTTCTCCTGGAAGAGCACCTCGTCGCCCAACGCTACGGCGTCGAGCCTCGGGCCCTCGCCAACGCCCGCAAGCGCGGCGAGCTCGCCGGCTTCGTCGTCGGTCGTCGCGTCGTTCTCGACGTCGTCGCCGTCGAGCAGTGGATCCGCGCGCAGCCGAGCGCCCGGGCCGTCGCCGCGGTCGCCGCGGCCGACGACGGCGTCAAGCCGGTCTCGCGGATCAAGATCGGGGCGCGCCGTGTCGGCGCCGCCCGCTGAGGGGGCTCCGCGCGCGCTCGTTGCGATCGTCAACCGCCGCCGCTTGTTGGGGTTGACGGCCGAGCGCGATGCGGTCCCCGTCTGCGAGGTCGTCGACCTCCGAGAGGCGCTCGAGCGCACGTACAAGCTCGACGCGCATGCGACCGTCGGCGTGCTTCACGACTCGAGCGGAGCGCCGGTCGCGAAGCAAGCGCGGATCAACAAGAGCGCGCTCCCGCGGCTCGCCGCCAAGGGCTACACGCTGCGCGCGGCGGTGCTCTTCGCCGACGTCGACAATCCCGGGCACGCGCCGTGGACTGATGCGCTCCGCGAAGCGTGGGAGTCGCGGCGTGCGAGCGCACCCATGCTCGCATCGGTCGGGTTGTACGACACGAAGAATGGCCTCCGGCTTGTGCAACCGCTCTCGCGGCTACTCGACGCGGACGATACGGAGCGCGCCCTTAGGGGTTGGAAGTCGCTTTTGGCGCGACAGGGCATCATCGCCGACGGAGCGGAAGAGAGCCAGGCCCCCGGAGCATGCAAGTCGATCAACTGGCTCTATCGGCTCCCGCGCGTGCGGCGAGAGCGCGTAGACCAGCGGCCCGCGCTCGACCTTGAGAGGATGACCGCGATCGACCCGGACCCGCTGCTCGCGGCAGCGCCGGTCGTCGAGCCGCGTCGAGCCGGGTCGCACAAGCGCCGCTCACGCGTCGTCGTGCCCGTGGCCGATCTGCCCGAGGCATGGGCCGAGCACGTCGAGCCCGTCGCGTCGGCGATGCGCGGCCGCTACGACGGGCGCCTCCATGATGTCTCCCTCGCACTGCCCGGCGCGTTGCTCAACCACCACGTGCCCGCCGAGATCGTGACGGCGCTTGTCCAGCGCGTCGCGCGCGCCGATGGTCGCGACGAGCCGCACTTCGTCGAGTCGGCCGCGCGTACGGTCGAGCGCTGGGCCAAAGGCGACGCCGTGACGGGGCGCACCCACTTGCGGGCGCTCGCGCCCGAGCTCGCCGCCGTCGTCGAGGCGCGCTTCGGCGGCGTCGTGCTGCGCGCGGAGGAGGCGCACGCACCGGAGCCCGAGTCGATCGAGAGCGCGACCGCTGCGCTCGAGAACTTCATCCGCCGCGCGGCCGACGGCGTGACGCTGCTCGGAGCGCCGTGCGGCGTCGGCAAGACCGCCGCCGCGATCAAGATCGCGATCGAGCACGCGGCCACGCCGCACAAGTCCGAGGGTCCGCACACCCGATCTCCGCTCGGATCGAAGACGTCAATCAGTGTCCCGACTCACGCGCTCGCGGTCGAGATTGCCAATCGCATTCGCGCGA
>DASYCF010000036.1:0-2786 GCA_036500365.1 Byssovorax sp. | reverse complement strand
GGCAGCGGCGCACCAAACGTCGCGCTGCCGACGACCGCGCCGTCGCGCCGCACCGTCACCTCGACGGGCTGACTGGCGACTCGCACCGTGAGCTTCGGAACGAGCGGCGTCACCACGGCGAGGCGCTGCTTCGCGAGGTCGACGCGATCCTGACGTGCCTCGCGCTGCGCGAGGGCGAGCGCGTCGGTGAGCTCGCCCCACGCGGACGCGAGCCGCCCCTGCTTCTCATGGCAGATGCCGAGCGTGAGCAGCGTGCCGCCGCGCGGTGCGATGCGCTGGCTCTCCTCGAGCTTCGCGCACGCGGGCTCGAGGTCGCCGACATCCATCAGCTTGCGCGCCTCGAAGAACAGGGCGTCTGCCGCGGATCGCTCGGCGGGCGTCGGCTCCGCACGCGCCGAGGTCGCGGCGAAGGCGAGCGCCGCCGCCGCCAGGACAACGCTCGACCGTCGGCCCATCCTGCCCACCACGCGCGCATACTACCTGCGCCCCGGCGCGGCATCCTGCGAAAGGCGCAGCTACGTCACCCGACGATCGGCAGGCGACGCTGCGCGGGCGCGCGCTCAACCCGGGAGGCGGCGCGGGCAGCGGGCGGTGAAGCGGCCGGCCAACCGGAGGGGAAGAACCAGCGGCGGAACGTGTCGTCGCGCTCGGCGAACATGGCGGCGGCGAGCTCATCGGCGACGCGCGCCGAGGCCTGCTCGTACCAGCACTGCACGCCCCCGGCGACGTGCGGCGAGCCGGTCTCGGCGAGGTTCGCGCACGCGCACGCGGCCCCGCAGCGCGGCCGCTCGACGCACGTGCCGCACTCGACGTTCGTCGCGTGCTTGTCCTCCTCGGGCGAGCGGAGCGCAGCGATGCGCGCGGGGTCGACGCCGTGATCGACGTGGCCGACGATGAAGCGGTGGTCCTCGTCCTCGCCGACGAGGCGCTCGCACGCATAGAGATTGCCGCTCGGCGCGACCGCGACCGAGCCGTCGCCGACGGGGCACTTGTCGAGCGCGCCGCGACCGCCGGCGATGCGCGCGCGGATCTTGTCGTCGAACACGGAGAGGCTCACGACGCGACCGTCGCGATAGCAGCGCGCGACGGACCGCGCGGCGGCGGCGAGGCCGCGCTCGAACTCGGCGAGGTCCGCGTCGCTCCAGGGCTCCTCGTAGGCCGGGTTGAGGACGACGCGCGGCGCGCCCCGCGCGAAGAGCTCCGCCACGCTGGCGCCGAGCTCGCCCACGCTCGCCGGCGTGACGACGGCGATGACCTCGAACGCCCGACGCGCCGCGGTCAGCCGATCGAGCGCGCGCGACACGGCGTCGTAGCTCGAGCCGCCGCCCATCGTCGGCCGGTTCACGTCGTGCGCCGCGCGCGTGCCGTCTATCGACAGCGCGACGTACACGTCGAGGTCGGCGAGCGCGGCGACGCGTGCGTCGTCGAGCAGCGTGCCGTTGGTCGTAACGGTCTGCGCGAGGTGAACGCCGTCCGCGTAGGCGCGAGCGCGGCCGGCCCTCGCGAGCTCGACGAGCCGGGGCCACGCGAGCAGCGGCTCGCCGCCGAAGTACGAGAGCGCGACGCGCGACGGCGAGCCGGCGAACGCGAGATCGAGCGCCCGCGCGGCGACCTCACTCGACATGGCGCGCGCGAATTTGCGGCCCGCGTAGCAGTAGCCGCAGCCGAGGTTGCAGTCGTGGGTGAGGACGAACGTGACGTCCACGTGTGCATGAACATGTAGCGCGACGGACCGCGGAGCGCGAGGTCGCGCCGCTCGATGAGCGAACACGTGCCGTCACGGGCCTCGGCGCCGACGAGCGCGAAGAGCTGATGTGAGCGTGGTCCGAGCTTGTGCAGCACCTTGAGGGCGACGCGCTCCTCTCCGGTCTCGAGCTGGAGCGCGTGGTAGACCTCGCCCATTCCGCCGGCGCCGGCGAGCTTCGACCGGAAGCGGGTGGCGCCGGACGCGGCGGACGCGCGCCGCGTGTCGCACGATCTCGACCATTCGATCCGCTGCGCGTCCGTATTAGAGCAGCGTCATGACGCGCCCGCTCCGCTCGATGCTCGCTGCCGTCGTGCTCGCGGCGCTCGCGTGCGAACCACCCGCCGTCGCGCCGCCTCCGCGCGCCGTCGCGGCACCGCCTCTCGCGGCGCGCATCCCGGAGACGCCGCCGCCGAAGGGCGAGCTCTCCTCGGTGGCGAAGCCCACGCACTACGCCCTCACGCTGGACGTGCGGCCCGAGCGCGATCGCTTCTCCGGCGTCGCCGACGTCGAGGTCGACCTCGCCAGCGCCGCGAGCACCGTGTGGATGCACGCCCAGGATCTCTCGGTGAGGAGGGCGAGCGTGCGCGTGTCCGGGCGTGATATCGCCGCGAAGCTCGAGCAGGTCGACCCGTCCGGGGTCGCCGCGCTGCGCATCGCCGAGCCGATCGGCCCAGGCCATGTGACCGTGCACGTCGAGTACGACGCGCCCTGGGGAAAGAACCTCCAGGGCATGTACAAGGTCGTTAACGGCGGCCACGCGTACGCCTTCACGCAGTTCGAGTCGGTGTACGCGCGCAAGGTCTTCCCGTCCTTCGACCAACCCGGGTTGAAGACGCCGTTCGACGTCACGCTCGTCGTGCCCAGGGGCGAGCAGGCCGTGTCGAACGCCCGGGTCGTCGAGCGCGCACCGGCGGCGGATGGCGGCGAGCGCGTGAAATTCGCGACGACGGCGCCCCTGCCCACGTACCTGCTCGCGTTCGCGGTCGGACCGCTCGACGTCGTCGAGGCGCCCGCGATCCCGCCGAACGCCGTGCGCAAG
>DASYCF010000035.1:0-5823 GCA_036500365.1 Byssovorax sp. | reverse complement strand
GTGCGCTGAGCACGCCGACAACGCGAGCGCGGCCGTATCGGCGCCGAGCGCCCGCCTCAGCGCGCGCCGCGACCCTTGCGCGTCACGCGCGGGAGCGTCGTGCGCGTCGCGGGGGCGAGGTCGAGGCCGTCGCGCTCGCCGGCCTCGAGGCGGAGCGCGCCGGCATACGCGATCATCGCGGCGTTGTCGGTGCAGCTCGCCATCGGCGGCACGAAGAGCTCGACGCCCCGCGCGGCGCAGGCGACCTGCATCGCGGCGCGGAGGCCGCGGTTCGCCGCGACGCCGCCGCCGATCACGACGCGCGCGACGCCCTCCGCGCGCGCGGCGCGCACGGTCTTGTCGACGAGGGCCGTGACGATGGTCGACTGAAAGGCGGCGCACGTGTCGGCGAGCGCGGCGCCCTCGGGCGCGCCGTGCAGCGCGACGTGCCGCGCGAGCGCGCTCTTGACGCCCGAGAAGCTGAACTCGAGCGAGCCCGCGTGCGACATCGGCCTCGGGAGCGACACGGCGGCGCGCGACGCGTCGCCCTCGGCGGCGAGCTTGTCGACGCGCGGGCCGCCCGGATAGCCGAGGCCGAGGAGCTTCGCCGCCTTGTCGAACGCCTCGCCCGCGGCGTCGTCGCGCGTCGCGCCGAGCTCGCGGATCGCGTCGAGCCGCGGCGCGTCGAGCCGATAAATCGCGGTGTGACCGCCGGACGCGAGGAGCGCGACGAAGGGGAACGCGGGCCCAGGCTGCGCTTCGTCGCCGCGCCGCAGGAACACGGCGAGCAGGTGACCGACGAGGTGATCGACGCCGACGAAGGGTTTGTCCGCGGCCCACGCGAGGCCCTTCGCCGCCTGCAGGCCGACGAGCAGCGCGCCGGCGAGCCCCGGGCGCGCCGTGACGGCGACGCCGTCGAGATCTGCGACCGCGAGGCCTGCGCGCGCGAGCGCTTCGGCCATCACGACGTCGACGAAGCGCGCGTGATCGCGCGCGGCGATCTCGGGCACGACGCCGCCCCACGGCGCGTGGAGCTCGACCTGGCTCCGCACGACGTCGGACAGCACGCGCCCGTCGCTCGAGACGACGGCCGCCGCCGTCTCGTCGCACGAGGTCTCGACGCCTAGAACCCGCAATCGCTCGTCAGCTTCGTCAAGGGAAAGAGCCCGAAGATCGCCGTCTGTCCAGCGGGCGGCGCCGCGCCGGAGGGCGGCGGTCGCCCCGCGCGGAGGAGGCGGATCTCCGCGCTGCCGTCGTGCACGAGCGACAGGACGACCATGAACGACTCCTGCGTGGGATCCGCGGGCGACGCCGCGTAGATCGCGTTGCGCTCGCGGCCGTCGCCGAAGTCGAGGCGCGACAGCGGGTCGTGCTCGAGCGGGGCGATGACGCGCAGATCGGCGTCGTCGAGCAGGCGCACCTCGGGGAGCACGCCGTCGGACGGCTCGAACGTCGAGACCACGCCCGGCGTGCCCGGCCCGTCGAGCTGGCTCGCGTCGACGGTGAGGCGCATCTGCACGCGCGGCGACAGGCCTTGACGGAACGCGCTGCCGAGCGTGACCGCGCCGCAGTACGCCTCACCAGCCTGCGTCGTGAACGACGAGAGATCATCACAGCCAACCCCTGCGAGCGCGAGGAGGGCGAGCGAGAGCGCGTGGAGACGAGCGCGCGGCGGCATCCGCGCACCGTAGCCTGTCGTCAGAACGACGACGAGCCGCTGCTGCTGAAGCCTCCGCTGCCGAAGCCCCCGCCCGACCCCCCCGAGCCGCCGAACCCGCCACCCGAGCCGCTCCCGCTCCCGAACCCACCCCCGCTCCCGCTCCCGCTCCCCAACCCGCCGCCCGAGCCCGAGCCCGAGCCCGCACCCGAGCCCGAACCCGAGCCCGAGCCCGAGCCCGAACCCGAGCCCGAGCCCGAGCCTGAGCCCGAACCCGAGCCCGCACCCGAGCCCGAGCCCGAGCCCGTGCTCGACGAGCTCCCGCCCTGCGACGGCCCGAGCGGCGCGCTCGCGTCGACGACCTCGGCGAGCACGGTCGCGTGATCGGACCATCCGACCTCGCCGCCGAACAGGTATTGGACGGCCGGATACGACAGATCGATGACGGCGTGGTTCGCGCTGTTCTCGACGCTGCACGCGGGGCCGTTGTCGAGCGCGACGACGACGACCGACTTGCCCGAGCTCATGCTCGTGACCTTGACGTGCGCCATGCAGCCGAAGCGCGCCGCGTCGGCGCTGTACCAGCTGAGCGACTCTTCGCACGCGGGGCCGGACATGTTCGCGCACACCGACGCCTGCGCCTGCGCGAGGCAGCTCGGGACGCAGTTGTCGCCCGGGTCCTGGTGCGCGTGGCCCGACGAGTCCTTGTAACAGCCGAAGTCGGTCGCGTAGTACGTGCCGTCGCTGCTCGGCGTGTGCGAGAACGAGCCCGAGCAGATCGCGTCGGCCCCCTCGTCGGCGTCGTCGTGGTGCAGCGGATCGCTCTGCGCTGCACAAGACACGATAGCGGCGGCGACGAGCAGCGAGAGGACCCGGGTGGTGAGCGCGCGCATGCCTCCTCGCGCTGCAACCGACGGTCCACGCGCGATCCGCTTCGATCCGCGGTCATCACGCGGTCGATCGGCCTTCGATCGCGCCAGGTGGATCGACCGCTCTGGATCGCGCGTCGTCCTCGCGAAATGTCCTACACGCGAGCTCGCCCGCGTCTGACACGTTCTGTTTGTTTCCAACGCACGCGCCCCGGCCCTCGCCGTCGTGGCTCCGGCGGCGCGCGCTCCAGCGTGGAGCGCGGCGTCGATCCGTGTCTATGCTCCGCGCATGGCGAAGAAGGCCGAGGCGCTGACGGCGGCGCCGCTCGTCGCGAAGGACGCGTCGATCGCCGAGCTCGCAGCCGCGGCGAACGCGTGCCGCGCGTGCCCGATCGGCGAGAAGGCGACGCAGGTCGTCTTCGGCGAGGGGCCGATGCACGCAGACGTGCTGTTCGTCGGCGAGCAGCCCGGCGACCAAGAGGACAAGAGCGGACACCCGTTCGTCGGCCCCGCGGGCAAGGTGTTCGACCGCGCGCTCGACGAGGCGGGCATCGACCGCGCGCGCGCCTACGTCACGAACGCCGTGAAGCACTTCAAATGGGAGCCGCGCGGCAAGCGGCGCATCCACGCGAAGCCGATCGCGTCCGAGATCCGCGCGTGCAAGCCCTGGCTCGAGGCCGAGATCGAGCGCGTAAAGCCGCGCGCCGTGTGCGTGCTCGGCGCGACGGCGGCGCAGTCGCTCCTCGGCGCCGCGTTCCGCGTGACCGAGCGCCGCGGCGAGCGCATCGAGAGCGACCTCGCGCCGATCGTCATGGCGACCGTGCACCCGTCGTCGATCCTGCGCGCGCGAGACGACGAGGAGCGCGGCCGCGCGATGGAGCGCCTCGTCGCGGACCTGAAGAAGCTCGCCGAAGCCCTCGCGGAGGAGGCGTGAGCGCGCCGATCGACGTGCGCAGGGCGTCGCTCGCGGAGCGCGTCGTGCAAGACCTCATCGCCGCGTTGAATCGAGAGCTCGACGCGCGCTACCCCGAGGAGGGCGCCAATCACTTCCGGCTCGACGCGAGCGAGCTCGAGGACGGTAGCGGCGCGCTGCTCGTCGCGTACGACGGCGACGAGCCCCTCGGCTGCGGCGCGATTCGATGCCTCGACGGCGAGACGGCGGAGGTGAAGCGCATGTACGTCGCCGACGCGGCGCGCGGCCGCGGCGTGGGTCGCTTGCTGCTCGAGGCGCTCGAGGCCGAGGCGCGGAGGCTCGGCCGGACCCGCCTGGTGCTCGAGACCGGTGATCGCCAGCACGAGGCGGTCGGCCTCTACACGCGCGCGGGCTTCACCAAGGCGGCGCCCTGGGGGGAATACATCGACTCGCCGCTGAGCCTCTGTATGGAGAAGCGCCTCGAGCGGCCGTGAAGACCGCCAAGAGAGCGGCTCCCGCCCGTCCGCAGCGCCGCCGCTCGTGTGAACGCGCGACCGAGGTCAGGCGCTCGCGGCGAACAGCCTGGCGAAGCAGCCGGGCAGGTCGGCGTTCGTGAGCGCGTCCTTGCGGCGGTGGAACTCCGACATCGTCGCTTGATAGGCGGTGTCGAGGCGGAGCTCGCCGGAGAAGCCCTTCGTGAAGATGGGCATCGTCGCCTTGCCGAGGTCGAGCACGTCGCGGTATTCGCCGCGCTCGAGGAGGATCTCGGCGCTCATGGCGTACATGAGCAAGCCTCCAGGGATGGCGCCGAGCGCCGTCGTCGCGACGGGCGGATAGCAGATGCGCGCGGTCGACACGCCGAAGCGCTCGTGGATCTCGGCCATCGTCTTTCGCTGGAGCTGCTTCGCGCCGGCGAGCGGGCCCATCGCGTAGACCGGATCGTCGGGCGGATAGTCGTAGTCGCAGAACGAGACGACGCTCTCGCCCGGGACGAGCAGCCCGGCGGCGGCGAGCGGCTCGGCCCAGAGGAGGCTCGACGTGCCCATGAACTTGTTCGTGCGCTCGATGTCGACGTCGGTCGCGACCTCGACGTCGACCAGGCCGACCTGCCGCACGTTCTCCGGCCTCGAGAAATCGGGCACCTGCAGCACGGGGTGGAACGCGACGTCGATGTCCTTGACCTGCGTCGGCCCGTGCTCGGCGTAGCGCTTGGTCGCGCCCGCGGCGATCCCGTTGACGAGGTGCACGCAGCGGAAGCGCTCCTTCAGCGCGGCGGTGACCTCCTCGACGGTGGAGGGCTTCGTCGCGTCGGCGTTGAAGAAGCGCGCGGCGACGCCCACCTCGTCCGCGGCCTTCTGCATCGCTTGCACGTGGAAGCCACCGATCTGCATCTTCTCGCTGTCGAAGTGCACGGCGTAGACCGCGGCGCGCTCGCCGAAGAGGAGCTGCAGCGCGGCGGCGCGCGTGATCCCGTTCGACCCGCCCAGGAACAGCACGCACGCGTCGTCGCCGATCGCGGTCGACCTCGGGGCGAGGCGCGCGCGGTGCTCCGCGAGCTGCGCGGTCGCCGTCGACAGGCCCCCCTCGGCGAGCGCGCTGACGAGCTTCCGGCGGTCGACGCCGCCGAGCGGCAGCTTCTTGAAGGTCTCCATGGCGCCGCCGCTTTAGCCCACGCTGGGGCCTGCGGAAACACCGCGCGCATGAAGCGCTGGCCGCGCCGCAAAGTCTTCGGTAATCAGCGGGCCATGAAGCGAGTCCTCGTCACGGGGGGCAGTGGGTTCATCGGCCGCAAGCTCTGCGCCGATCTCGTCGCGCGCGGCGATCAGGTCACCGTCCTCACGCGCGACGTCGCCGCGACCAAGCGCATCCTGCCCGGCAGCGTCCGCGTCGCCGCCTGGAGCCTCTCCGCGAAGGACGCGTGGGCCGAGGAGCTCGGCGTCGTCGACGCGGTGATGCACCTCGCTGGCGAGAACGTGGCCGAGCGGTGGACCTACGAGCGCAAGCGCGCGATCGTCACGAGCCGGGTCGACGCGACGCACGCCCTCGTCGAGGCGATGCGCGCCGCGAAGCACAAGCCCGCCGCCTTCGTGAGCGCGTCGGCGATCGGCTACTACGGCCCGCGCCCCGGCGACGAGGAGCTCGACGAGCAGGCCGAGCCCGGCGAGGGCTTCCTCGCCGACGTGACGCAGCGCTGGGAGGCCGCGTCGAAGGAGGCCGAGGCGATCGGCGTGCGTTCGGTGCAGGTGCGCATCGGCCTCGTGCTCGGCGAGGGTGGCGGCGTGCTCGAGAAGTTGGTCACGCCGTTCAAGGTGTTCGCCGGCGGCCCGCTCGGCGACGGCAAGCAGGTCTTCTCGTGGATCCATCGCGACGACGTCGTGGGGATCCTCCTGCTCGCGCTCGACGAC
>DASYCF010000034.1:0-1517 GCA_036500365.1 Byssovorax sp. | reverse complement strand
CGTCCACGTCGTCGTCGGCGCGCGCATCGCGCCGGACGACCATGCCACGTTCGCCGGCGCGCCGCTGCGCGCGGTCTCCGGCGAGCCCGTCATCATCGTCGGTGGCGGTCCCGCCGGCCTGTTCTGCGCCTACCAGCTCGCGCGCGCCGGCGTGCGCGCGGTCGTCGTCGATCGCGGCAAGGACGTGCAGGCGCGCCGCCGCGATCTCAAGGGGCTGACGCAGCACGGCCGCGTCGATCCCGACTCGAACTACTGCTTCGGCGAGGGCGGCGCCGGCACCTACTCCGACGGCAAGCTCTACACGCGCGCGCACAAGCGCGGCGACGTCCGCGACGTCATCGAGATCCTCGCCGCCCACGGCGCGCCACCCGAGATCCTCGTCGACGCGCGCCCGCACATCGGCTCGAACAAGCTGCCGAAGGTGATCACCGCGCTGCGCACCGCGCTCGAGCGCGCCGGCAGCGAGGTCCGGTTCGGCGCCCGCGCGACCGACCTCCTCGTCGACGGCGACCCGCGCACGATCCGCGGCGTCCGCCTCGCCGATGGCACCGATCTGCTCGGCCGCGCCGTCGTGCTCGCGACCGGCCACTCGGCGCGCGACGTCCACGCGCTCCTCGCGCGCGCGCGCGTCGAGCTCGCGGCGAAGCCGTTCGCGATGGGCGTGCGCATCGAGCACCCGCAGCCGCTCGTCGATCGCATCCAGTGGGGCAAGGCCGCCGGCCACCCGAAGCTGCCGGCCGCGCCGTATCGCCTCGCGTTCACGCCCGCCGACGGCCGCGGCGCGTTCTCGTTCTGCATGTGTCCGGGCGGCTGGATCGTCCCCGCCGCGACCGAGCAGGACGGCCTCGTCGTCAACGGCATGTCGCTGTCGCGCCGCGATTCGCCGTTCGCGAACTCGGGCCTCGTCGTCGCGATCGAGCTCGCCGATCTCGCGCGCCTCGGGCTCGATCCGGTGACCGGCGGCGTCGAGCTGCAGGCGTGGCTCGAGCGCGCCGCTGCCCTCGCGGGCGGCGGCGAGCTGCGCGCGCCCGCGACGCGCGCGACGGACTTCGTCGCCCGGCGCGGTTCGTCGACGGTGCCGCCCACCTCGTACGAGCCGGGCCTCCTCGCCGGCGATGTCGCCGAGGTGCTCGAGGCCACCGCGCTGCCGCTCGCGCAGCGCCTGCGCGAGGCGCTCGTCGTGTTCGATCGCCAGATGCGCGGCTACCTCACCGAGGAGGCCGTGCTCGTCGGCGTCGAGTCGCGCACGTCGTCGCCGATCCGCGTGCCGCGCGATCCGTCGACGCTGCAATCGCCCGATGTCGTCGGGCTCTACCCGTGCGGCGAGGGCGCCGGCTACGCGGGCGGCATCGTGTCCGCCGCGCTCGACGGCGCGCGCGTCGCGCGCGCGATCCTCGGCATCGCGCCCGACGCGACTACTGCACCCGCTTGATGCCCTCGCGCACGCCGACGCGCGGCTGCCAGCCGAGCACCGTCGCCGCGCGATCGCTCTCGTAGTGCAGTCGAGCGAGCGCGCT
>DASYCF010000033.1:0-7993 GCA_036500365.1 Byssovorax sp. | reverse complement strand
TCGTGTCACCCCGAGGGGCGCGAGGACGGCCGCGTCTGGAACTTCTCGACGGGCGCGCGGCGCACGCAGTCGCTCGGCGGGGGCCTGCTCGCGACCGCGCCCTTCCACTGGGACGGCGACGAGCGGCACATCTCCAACGTGATGGACCTCGTGTACACGCAGCGCATGCAGGGACCGCAGGAGCCGCAGGATCACGTGGCCTCCGTCGAGCGGTTCCTCGACGCGCTGCCCGTCGTGCCGCGCCCGCCCGCGGTGGCGTCGGCGTCGCTCGCGCACGGTCAGGCGCTCTTCGAGTCGCCCGACGTCGGCTGCACGGCGTGCCACTCGGGGCCGCACCTCACGTCGAACGCGACGGTCGACGTCGGCACGGGTCGGGCGTTCCAGGTGCCGTCGCTCGTCGGCGTCGGCCTGCGCGCGCCGTACCTCCACGACGGCCGCGCCGCGACGCTCACGGACCGCTTCGTGAACGGCGGCGGCGACCGACACGGCCACACGTCGCAGCTCTCGACGAGCGACGTGGCGGACCTCGTGGGCTACCTCGAGACGCTCTAGCCGCAGCTACCAGCGGGGCACTTGCCGGAGGTCGTCCCAGACCTCGCGCGCCGACTGGTAGCGGTACGCGTCGCGGCGGCGGAGGAGCTTCGCGATCACCTGGCTCAACGGCGTCGCGAGCGCCTCGGCCTTTTGGCGCGGGATGCCCTCGGCGATCTGCGTGGTCATCGTGTGCTCGGCGCCGGCGCCGTCGTTCAGCGCGGGGTAGCCGGTGTGCATGTGGAACATGAGCAGGCCGAGCTGGTAGAGGTCGCTCTGCGTGGTCGTGTAGCCGGCGGTCACGAGCTCGGGCGCGAGGATCTTCGGGTTCGCGACGTGCGGCCGGAACCAGCGCGTGCTCCCGTCGAGCTGGTGGGCGACGCCGAAGTCGGTGAGCTTGAGCACGGGCGCCTTGTCGATCTGCGAGATGAGCACGTTGCCCGCGTGCAGGTCCGAGTGCACGACGGCGTTGTCGTGCAGGTAGCCGAGCGTCATCAAGAGCTGCCGCGAGAGCTCGACGACGAGCCCGGGCGCGAGCGGCCGCCCGAGCATCGCGCGGAGGCTCGTGTCGCAGCGCTCGAGCGCGAAGTAGAAGAGGAAATTGTTCTCGAACGCGTCGTGGATGTAGACGATGTTCGGGTGGCGGAAGCTCTCGAGCCGCTGCATCTCGCGCGACCACTCGTCCTTCACCGCCTGGTACGGCTTGTTCGCGGGCCGCAGCATCTTGAGCGCGTACGGCTGATCGAACGGGCCGATGCACTCGTACACCGAGCCGTACTGGCCGTCGCCGATCAGCGCGCCCACGACGTAGTTCCCACGCGTCGACGTGAGCGTCGTCCCCGGGATCGGGAACGGGATTTGGTGCGCGCCGGTCGTGGACCAAGTCACTGCGGCTCCACTCTATCGCGAACCTCTGCCGGAGAGGGAACGCGCGCGATCACGCCTTCGCGAGGTCGCGCACCATGTCGGCGGCCGCGTCGCGGTCGAGGTCGAGCGCCTCGGCGAGGTCGAGGAGGAGCTCGCGCTCGCTGGTGCGGACGATCCCGTCGGCCAGGGCGACCTGCACCGCGAGCGAAAAGGCGACCTTGCGCGCGCTCTCGGCCGGCAGCTTCGCCTTGATCGCGGCGAGGCGCGCCGGACGCTCGGCGTCGTCGACCGCGGCGAACCGCGCGAGCATCTCGTCGAACGCGGCGCCTGCCACGCGGCCGTCGGTGATCGCCGCCACGTGCTTCGCGAACGAGGCGCGCTCGTCGCCCGTGAACTCGCCGTCGGCGTGGGCCGCGAGGAGCATCGTCTCGGCGAGCGCCTCGAGCATGCCAGGGTCGAAATCGCCGAGGGGGGCCTTGCCTTCGCTCATGCGCGGGGACGTACAACGGCGCGGGTCGAGCGTCACGCGCGGCCCGCCGCGTGATCCGTGTCATGCTCGGTCGTGTGAGGTCTCCGGTGTCCGCGCGCTCGCTCGTTCGAGGGGCCTTGTCGCTGCTCGTCGTCGGCGTCGCGAGCGCGTGCGCCGAGCCGCCCGCGCCGGTGGTCGCCGCGCGCGTCGAGCCTGCGTCTGCGCCCGTGGCCGAGGCGCCGAAGCCGCCGCCCGCGCTCCCGTTCCGCCTGCCGTGCGGCGACGACGACGCCGACGCGTGCAAGAAGGGCTGCGACGAGCACCAGCCCGAGGACTGCGTGACGCTCGCGTCGATGGTGCTCCGCGGCGCGAACGGCGTCGCCGCCGAGCCCGAGCGCGCCGCGGGGATGCTGCGGCTCGCGTGCGGCGGCGGCAGCGCGCGCGGGGGCATCCGCCTCGCCGACGCCCTCCGCGAGAAGCTCGTCCCCGGCGACGAGGACACGTCGCTCTACGTCGAGGCGTGCGACCTCGGGGCGAACCAGGGCTGCGTCCGCGCGGGCAAGGCCTACCTCGACGGCGCGGGCGTCGGCGCCGACCCCGTGTACGCGGCGAGCCTCTTCGCGCGCGTCTGCCAGCGCGGCAACGCCGAGGCGTGCCTCGCGCTCGGGCATTTGAACCGCAAGGGCGTCGGCGTGAAGCAGGACGACGCGCGCGCCCGCGACTACTTCGAGCGCGCCTGCAAGCTCGGCCTCGACGAGGGCTGCATCGGCGCGAGCAAGGACGGCAGCGTCCTCGCTCCTCGAGAGTGAGGCCTTACTTCACCTGGATCTGATCGACCGGCGTGTCGCCCGGGGCGCCGGCGGGGGCCTGGCCTTCGGGGATGCCCTTCTCGCGGTGCACGCAGAGGCCCTGCTTGCAATAGACCGTCGGCGGCTCCTTGCACTCGATCTTCGGCTCCTCGCACTTGCCCTTGGTGAAGGAGTCCTTCATCGGCTTCAGCGTGTCGAAGGTCTTGTTCGAGAGCGGCTTCGCGCAGCCGGGCCACTCGCTCTGGCGGCAGTCGGCGTCGCTGTCGCAGTGCTGGGCCTTGTTGAGGAGCTCGAACGCCTCGCCGCGGATCTTGTCGCACTCCTTCGGCTCCATCGAGCTCGAGCAGCCGACGGCGAAGGGCGCGGCGGCGATCGTGGTGAGGGCGGCGGCGGCGAGGACGCGGAGCGCGCGGAGCATGAGCGGCTCGTTATCACGGCGCCGCGCGCGCGTCGCGAGGTCGGGGCTTCCCTCGGCGCGCGACCTTTACTAACCCCGGCGCATGCAGAAGCTCCTGCGCGTCCTCACGCTCAACATCTGGAACCGCTCCGGGCCGTGGGACAAGCGCCTGCCGCTGCTGCGCGCGGGGCTCGAGCGCGTCGCCGCCGACGTCGTCGGCGTGCAGGAGGACATCCAGACGGGGGAGGGGAGCCTCAGCGCCGACATGAGCGCCGGCCTCGGCTACGAGCGCGTGTTCGGCGTCGCGCACGACCTCGGCGGCGGCGTGCACTTCGGCAACGCGATCCTGTCGCGCTGGCCCATCACGAAGAGCGAGATCTGCCCGCTCCCGCAGGGCACGAGCGCCGAGCATCGCAGCGTGATCTTCGCCGAGATCGCGTCGCCGCACGGCGCGCTGCCGTTCTTCTGCACGCACCTCAACTGGAAGTTCCACGAGGCGGCCGTGCGCGAGCTCCAGGTCCAGCGCATCGCCGAGATCGTGAAGGAGCGCGCGCCGATGACGGGCCTGCCCGCGATCCTCGTCGGCGACTTCAACGCCGAGCCCGAGGCGACGGCGATCCGCTTCTTGAAGGGCTTGCACGCGATCGACGGCAAGAGCGTCTTCTTCGCCGACTCGTTCGCGCAGGCGGGCGAGGGCCCCGGCTACACGTTCGACGCGCGCAAGAACCCGTTCGCCGGGCCGACGCACGAGTACCCGCGCCGCATCGATTACGTGTTCGTGCGCGGTCCCGACAAAGACGTCCGCGGCAAGCCCGTCGCGTCGAAGGTGTGCTTCGACGAGGTGGTCGACGGCGTGTGCGCGACCGACCACTTCGGCGTCGTGTCGGACGTGACGATCTGATTTCGATGGGGCCGCGATCGGCCCCGAACCCCGCCCTCGCTTCGCTCGTGCAATCTGCGTGGTAGGTTCTGCTGACATGGAAGGCCCACGGAATCCGACGCTCGGGCGCGTGGCGGACGACGCGCTCGGCCTGGTCGGGGCGACGCCGCTCGTGCGCCTCGCCCGCGTCTCGCCGAAGGGCGGCGGCGTCGTGTGGGCGAAGCTCGAGTCGCAGAACCCCGGCGGCAGCGTGAAAGATCGCGCGGCGCTCCGCATGGTGACGGCGGCCGAACAGTCCGGCGCGCTGAAGCCCGGCGCGACCATCATCGAGGCGACGAGCGGCAACACCGGCATCAGCCTCGCGATGATCGCGGCCGTGCGGGGCTACGCGTGCGTCGTCGTCATGCCTGAAGACATGAGCGCGCAGCGCCGTTACCTGCTCCGCGCGTACGGCGCCGACGTCGTGCTGACGAAGGCAGAGGACGGCATGACCGGCGCCGTCGGCCGCGCGAAGGAGCTCCTCGCGACGACGCGCGGCGCGTGGATGGCGAGGCAGTTCGAGAACCCCGCCAACCCCGAGGCGCACATGGAGACGACCGCGCTCGAGATCCTCGATCAAGCGGCCGGCGAGGTCGCCGCGTTCGTCGCCGGCGTCGGCACCGGCGGCACGCTCACCGGCTGCGCGCGCGTCCTTCGGGCCAAGCTCGGCGCGGCGCTGCACGTCGTCGCCGTCGAGCCGGCCGCGAGCGCGGTCCTCTCGGGCGGCCAACCAGGCATGCACGGCATCCAGGGACTCGGCGCCGGCTTCGTGCCGAAGAACTACGACCCTTCGCTCGTCGACGAAGTGATCGCCGTGCGCGACGTGACCGCCGATCGCTTCGCGCGGCGCCTCGCCCGCGAAGAGGGTTTGCTCGTCGGCCCGAGCTCGGGCGCGAACGTCGCCGCCGCCGTCGAGGTCGCGAAGCGCGTGCAGGGGAGGGTGGTCACGATCCTCCCCGACTCGGGCGAGCGCTACCTCGTCTGATCTCGCTCCGCTCGCGTCGAAGGGCAGGGGAACGCCGATTGCGCGCGGTCGTCGCGCGCTGGCATACTGGGCGGATGCGTTGCTTCGCCGCCCGGCGGCGGGTTGCAGCCGTCGCCATCGGGTTCGCGGCCGTCCTCGTCGCGGGGCCCGCCGCGGCCGACGACAAGAACGTCTGCGCGACGGCCTACGACGACACGCAGTCGCTCAAGAAGGCGGGCCGCTTGCACGACGCGCGCGAGCAGGCCGCGCTCTGCGTGCGCACGGTGTGCCCATCGTTCATGCGGGTCGACTGCGCGAGGTGGCTCGGCGAGATCGAGGCCGCAGAGCCGTCGGTCGTCTTCGAGGTGAAGGACGCGCACGGGGCCGACACGACCGCCGTGCGCGTGACGCTCGACGGCAAGCCGTGGCTCACCGAGCTCGACGGGCAGGCGAAGCTCATCGATCCCGGCCGCCACACGCTCCGCTTCGAACTGCCGGACGCGTCGTCGAAGGATGAGGACCTCGTCGTGCGCGAACAAGAGAAGGGGCGCCTCGTGCAGGTCCTGTTCGACGGCGCCGCGCCCACGACGCCGTCGACGCCCTCGCCGTCGATCGCGCCGTGGATCCTCGGTGGCGTCGGCGTCGCGCTCGCGGGCGCTGGCGTCGCGATGGGCGTCGTCGTCCTCGGCGCGAAGTCGGACGTCGACAAGCTGTGCCCCGGCGCCGTGTGCCCGAGCGACGACGTGAAGAGCCAGGCCGACGGCTCGAGGTCGACCGTGAACACGCTCGGCCCGATCTCGACGACGGCGATGGCGCTCGGCGGCGTGGCGATCGGCGCCGCGGTCGTGTGGCTCGTCGTCCGCAAGCCGGCGCAGATTCGCGCGACCGGCGTCGTCCCGATGTTCGGCCCCGGCGCCGCGGGCGCGTCGCTCCGGGGTGTGTTCTGACGCGCGCCGGCTGGTCCGCCGCGGTGGTCTTCGTCGCCTGCGTCGGCGCGTGCGCCGTCTCGGTCCCGGAGCTCTCGGTCGCCGGCTCGGGCGACGGCGGCGCGTCGGCGAGCTCCGACGGCGCCGGCGGCGGCTCGACGGACTGCTCGATCGCGACCCAATGCACCGGCCCGGCCTGCGCGTGCGAGCCGACGGCCGCGTCGGGCTCGGCGTTCCTCGGGCCCGTCCTCTTCGCGGTGACGATCGCGCCCGTCGATTGCCCGACGAGCTTCCCGACGCGGTCGCTCACGGGGGCGACGGTCGCGACCGCGCCGGACGCCGCGTGCAAGGCGTGCGCGTGCGACTCGCTGCCGTGTGGCGCCGCCGGCGTGCGCGCGTACGGCGACGGTGGCTGCGCGAGCCCGCCCGCCAGCGTGACGACGCCCGCGGAGACCTGTCTGAGCGGCTTCGGCGTGCCGTTCCACAGCGTCCGCGTGACCGACGCGCCGGCGTCGGCCTCGGTCGCGTGCACGCCATCCGGAGGCGGCGTTCAGGATCCGCTCCCTGCGATGACGCGAGACTACGCAGTGGTGTGCAGCGGCACGGTGGGTCCCGGCTGCGCGTCCGACTCCGTGTGCATCCCCGCGCCGCTCGAGCCGTTCGAGGTCTGCATGCTCGCGGAGGGATCGGTCTCGTGCCCGCACGACTATCCGAAGCAGAACACGCTCTACGAGCAGATCACCGACACGCGGACGTGCTCGGACTGCGGCTGCGGCGACCCGGGCGCCACGTGCCCCACCACCTTCGACGCGTTCGCCTCGGCGAGCTGCACCACGCCGATCGGGAGCGGCGCCTCGAACACCTGCTTCGCGCCGGCCAACACGGGGAGCTCGCTCCTCGCGCACGTGGCGTCGCCGTGCCCGACGACGGGCGGCGCGCCGCGGGGCACCATCGAGCTGTCGATGCCCTACACCGTCTGCTGCCTCTGACCGAGCTACGCGTCGACGACGAGGTCGCAGCCGAGCGAGACCGCCTTGCGGATCGCCTCGAGGAAGCGCGCGATCTCGCCGAGCTGCGTCTGCATGAGCGCGCTCGGAAGGAGGATCGGATCCATGACGTCGGCGAGCGTGCGCGGGTCGGCTACGGCGGGCTCGATGGCCTCGGGCGAGATGCCGTGCGGGACCACGCCGAGGACGAGCGCGAGCAGGAGCGCGTGCGACGCGCGCGAGCGACCCGAGAAGAACGTCATGTGGACGAGCTGGTCACTCGTCATCTCCCAGGTGCCGCGCTCGCTCGCCCAGCGCTGCGTGACCGGCCGCTCGCGCTCGAAGAACACGCCGGGGAGCGCGCGCATCTTCGCGACGGGCGCGCCGTCGAAGCCGAGCTCGCGCACGGCGCGCACGAGGAACGACCCCGACACCGTTCCGAGCACCGGCGGCAGGCGATCCATCAAGAGCTCCTCGGTCGCGGCGAGGAGCGGGTAGCCGATCGTGCCATAGCAGCCGAACGCGGTCCGCGCCGCGCGCGCGCGGCAGCCGTCGCAGTGGCCCGCGAGCGGGAGCACGGGGGCGAGCGCCTCGGTCGTGCGCCGCTCGAGCTCGCCGAGCAAGACGACCTCGGTGCGCTCGCCGCCCTCGGCGTCGACGCCCGAGAGGCGCACCTGCGTGAGCGCGGGGTCGGCCCCCTCGGCGCGCGCGGCCGCGAACGCCGCGTCGACGCGCGCGCGCGATTTCAGGGCGCGCATGAGCGCCTCGGGCCGCACGGCCTCTTTGACGGGGCACGCGAGGCCGACGAGGTACTCGATCATCGTCGGCTCTTCGCTGCGCCGCGGCGCTACTTGCCCTGGAAATTCGGCTCGCGCTTCTGCATCCAGGCGGCGATGCCCTCGAGGCAGTCTTGCGAGCGGAGGCACTTCGACTGGCCGGCCTTCTCGGCCGCGAGCGCGGAGTCGATCGTGCCGCCGAGGTTCTGGCGGATGGCGCGCTTGATCTCGGCGAACGCGACGGGCGGGCCCTTGGCGAGCGACGTCGCCAGCTCGAGCGCCGCGGGCATGAGCGCGTCCGGCGCGACGACGCGGTTCGCGACGCCGAGGGCGAGCGCCTGCTCGGCGC
>DASYCF010000032.1:0-1968 GCA_036500365.1 Byssovorax sp. | reverse complement strand
TGCTCGACGCCGCCGTCGTCGGCGAGGCGCACGTCCGCACCGCTGACGGCGCGCGCAAGACGCTCGCGCAGTACCGTGAGCTGCAAGACATCATCGCGATGCTCGGGCTCGAGGAGCTCTCGGTCGAGGACCGGCGCACCGTCGCGCGCGCGCGGCGTCTCCAGCGCTTCCTCACGCAGCCGTTCATGGTGACCGAGGCGTTCACCGGTCGGCCCGGCAAGACGGTCGCGGTCGCCGACACGATCCGGGGCTGCGACGCGATCCTCTCGGGCGCGTGCGACGAGTGGCCCGAGGCGGCGTTCTACATGACGGGCACGATCGACGACGTGCGCGCGCGGACGAAGGGCGCGTCATGAGGCTCGTCGTGCGCACGCCCGACGCGGTCGTCGTCGATCGCGAGGTCGAGCACGTGCGGGCCGAGGACGCTTCGGGGACGTTCGGCCTGCTCAGCCGCCACGCCGATCTCGTGACGGCGCTCGAGGTGTCCGTGGTCGTGTACCGCGACGCCGAGCGGCGCGAGCACTTCGTCGCCGTGCGCGGTGGCCTGCTCACCATGAGCGACGGCGCGCTCGTCTCGGTGCTCACGCGGGAGGCCGAGGCGTCCGATGACCTCACGACGCTGTCGCGCGACGTCCTCGCGCGCTTTCGCAGCCGAGGCGCCGCCGAAGCGCGCGCGCGCGCCAGCGCGGGCAAGCTCCAGGGCGCGCTCCTTCAGCACCTCTCCGAGCTCTTCCGCCGCGGAGCCGTGCCGTGATGCGCCCGCCCAGCGACCCCGCGGAGCGCATGCGGCAGAGCGTCGAGAGGCTCGACGCGCGCCGCCGCGGCTGGACGCGCGAGGCAGGTCACCTGCTCTTCGCCGCCGTCGCCGTGATCGGACTCGGCTGGCTCGTGGTGACGCCTGCGGTGCTCGGCTTCGCAGCCGGGCACTGGCTCGACCTCCGCCTCGGCGGGGGCGTCGTCTTCGCTGCGGCGCTCGGCTTCGCTGGGCTCGCGCTCGGCTGTGGGTCGGCGTGGAAGCGCGTCGTCGCCACCCGCGGGGGCGGCGACCCTTGAGCACGCCGCACCGAGCCCGAAAGCACTTGTATCGGAATTCGATAACGACTATCGATGGCGCGCATGGACATGAGCGCTCGCGAGCTCGTGACGGCGCTCCATGGCATGGGCTTCGGGGGCTTGTTCCTGCTCGGCTTCTCCGGCGCTCTGCTCGAGCTTCGCCGGCGCAGCGCGCCTGCGCCGCGCGACGTCACCTGGCTCCGCGCGCACCTCGCCGCGATGTCCGTGCTCGGTTGGGCGACGGTGTCGACGGGTGCGTACCTGGTTTACCCCTGGTACCGCGCGAAGCCCTCGGCCGAGACCGCGAGTCTGTCGGATCTCCCGCAGCGACTGCTCATGGCGAACCCCGGAACGGCCGGCTGGCACACGCTCGGCATGGAGTGGAAGGAGCACGTGGCCTGGTTCGCGCCCATCGCCATCACGGCGGTCACCTATGTCGTGTTCCGATACCGAGAGGGATGGGCCGACCGCCGGATTCGCGGCGCCGCCCTCGGCCTCGTGGGCGTGGCGTTCTTCGCCGCGGCGGTCGCGGGCGTGTTCGGCGCCCTCCTCGACAAGGCGGCGCCCGTGCGCGGCGGTGCCCATTTCGCGATCTTGCACGGGCATTGAGATGGATACGACGCTCGAGCCTGTCCTTCCGAACGGCCCAGCGGCGGCCGCCCTGCTCGCCGCTGGGATCGGGTGCCTGTCGCTGGGCGTCCTCGCGACGATCGGGGATGGCTGGTCCGCCGCCGCACGAGCGTTCGCGTTCTATGCGCCGACAGGACCGCTCTCGGGCGTGACCACGACGGCCATCGTCGTGTGGCTCGTCGTGTGGGCGGCGCTCGCGCGAGCCTGGCGCAGGCGGGACGTGGACATGCGCCTCGTCCGCGCCGGCATCTTCGTCGCGACGGGCCTCGGCCTCCTCCTCACCTT
>DASYCF010000031.1:0-5712 GCA_036500365.1 Byssovorax sp. | reverse complement strand
CCGACAAGGAGACGATCGACACGAGCGGCGCCGCCGCGAAGAGCGCGTTCGCGCGCTACGACGTGCCCGACGGCGAGCACGAGATCGAGGTGCGCGCGCTCTCGGCGAACGTGCGCGCGTTCGGCGTGTGGATGGAGCGCGACGGGCCGGGCGTCGTGCTCGACGCGATCGGCATCCAGGGCTGCCGCATCCGCTTCCTCGGCAAGAGCGACGACGCGCACTTCAAAGAGCAGCTCGCCGCGCGCGACCCTTCGCTCACCGTGTTCGAGTACGGCATGAACGAGAGCGAGGACGGCGAGCTCTACCCGCTCGATCAATACGAGGCGACGATGAAGGCCGTGCTCGAGCGCACGCGCGCCGCCCTGCCGAAGGCGAGCTGCCTGCTCGTCGGGCCGCTCGATCGCGCCGACAAGAAGGGCGACGTGTACACGAGCCGCCCCGTCGTGCCGAAGCTCGCGGCGATCCAGCGCAAGGTGAGCGCGGAGGTCGGCTGCGGCTACTGGGACACGCTGAAGGCGATGGGCGGCTACGGCTCGATGGGCGTTTGGGTGCAGCGCGGCCTCGGCGGCGCCGACCTCGCGCACCCGACCAGCGCGGGCGCCGAGGTGCTCGGCAACTGGGTCTACCTCGCGCTCATGGACGGCTACGCGGGCTACAGGGCGCGCGCACGCTGATCGGCGGCGGGCGCGTCGTCGCGCCCGCGTCAGCTGCCGTCGTCCGCGCCGTCGGAGCGCCACCGCGCGAGCACGTGGCGGCTCGTCTCGACCGGCTGTCCGCGCAGCGTCCGCTGCGTGACGAGCCACGTCACCTCGTACGAGACGACCGCGTCCTCCGGCTTGCCCGTCCGCTCCGCGTAGCGCGCCACCCACGCGCCGAGGGGCGCCAGCATGGGCGCGCCCGGCTCGTGCGCGTACTTCTCGAGGTTCCACCAGAGGAGCGACATCGGGAGCTCGTGCGGCACCTCGTCGAGCGGCGGCCCGGTGAGCCCGCAGGCGACCTCGTTCATCGGATCTACGTGCCGGCCGTCGACGGTCACCGCGTCGACGACGAGGATCCCGTCGACCGGACGCGGGTCGGCGTAGTGGTCCCAAGTCTCGAAGACGCCGACGCGAACGAGCGCGATCCGCGCCGGCCGTGCGATCTCGCGCGGCGGCCGCACCCAGGCGGGCATCCTGCGGTTGTCGGCGAGGACGAGCAGGAAGAGGACGAGGCCGAGCACGATGACGACGGCCTCGCGCGTCGACGCGATCCACGAAGGCGTCGCCGCTCCGGGCGAGCGCGCCGGGAGCGCCGCGAACCGCGCCCGCGCCTGCGCCGCGACGCCGGCGAGCGGCGAGAGCAAGCCCAGCCGCTCGGCCCGGTCGAACACGAACGCAGGGACGAACAGCATGCCAGCGATGAACATGCTCGGCTGGAAGACCCCCAGCGCCATGAACGTCGCGATGCCTGCGTGCAGCGCCACCGTGAGGCCGAACGCGATCGCGCGCGCGCCGGCGTAGGGGATGAGGAGCAGGAGCGCGAGCGCCGACTCGATGAAGAGCGTCGAGAGGCACATGACGCGAAAGACCTCGATCGGGAGCGAGTCTCGCAACACGATGCCGATGTGCGTGCCGACCATCGGCTCCGTCGCCGCGATGAGCGCCGTGCCGTCGGTCCAGCCTGGGCCCGTCTTCACGGACCAGTCGAGCGCGTACGCCGCGGCGAACTGGAGGAGCAGCACCGTGAACGCCGCCGAGCGAACGGGCGTCACGTCGAGCGGCGCGTCGGCGCCGCCGCGGCACCGCGCGAGCGCGTCGAGCGAGTAGCGGCGGCCGAGCGGCAGGAACGCAGTGAGCAGCGCGAGGACGTTCACGGTGCGCTCGCCAGCGTGCTCGATGAAGTCGTTCCGCCCGTGCAGGGACACGATCGCGACGAGCGCGAGCACCTGCGTGAGCCTCGTCTTGTACCCGAGCGTGTACGCGACGAAGACGGCGAGCGACGCCGCCATCATGATCCCGACGACGGGCAGGCTCGTGGTGAGGAGATAGAACGAGAACGGCGTCGCCGGCCCCTCGATCGCGGCGATGGCCGCCGGAGACGCGACCGCGCCGGGCCCGAACCACGCGTCGAGCCCTGGCAGGTGCCGGAGCAGGTCCGCGATCATCAGGAGACCGAACGCGACGCGGAACGCGCCGAGCGCGCGCGGGTCGGCGTCGGTGTAGGCGTGCAGCAGCGCCGCGAGGCCGCTCTCGGGCGCGCGAGCGCTCTTCGCGCGGCGACGCGGACGCTCGCTCTCGGGCGCTTCGTCTTGCTCGACGCGTCGCTGCTTGCGCTTCTTGGCCATCCCGACGCCGTTCTACCGCATCCGCCGGCGTCAGCGCACGCGCGCTACTTCTCGTCGTCGCCGACTCCGTAGCGCTCGAGCCGTCGGTAGAGCGTCTTCCGGTCGTAGCCGAGCACGCGCGCCGCGAGGGTCTTGTTGCCGCCCACCGCGGCGAGGACGCGGAGCACGTACCGGCGCTCGACCTCCTCCATCGGCACGAGCTCGCTCGGGTCGTCGGCCATGACGAGCACGTGGGACGCCTTGTAGTCGCGGATTCGATCGGGCAAGTCGTCGGCCGTGAGCTCCTCGTAGCGTGCGAGGGCGACGGCGCGCTCGATGCAGTTCTGGAGCTCGCGCACGTTGCCGGGCCACGCGTAGCCGACGAGCTTCTGCGCGACCGCGCTCGAGAGGCCGCGGATCTTCTTGCCGGCGCGCGCGGCGAAGCGCTCGAGGAAGCTCTGCGCGAGGAGGAGGATGTCGTCGCCGCGGGTGCGGAGCGGCGGCATCTCGAGGCGCACGACGTTGATCCGATAGAAGAGATCGTCGCGGAAGCGCCGGTCCTCGACCATGGTCTCGAGGTCGCGGTTCGTCGCCGCGACGATGCGCACGTCGAACGGCACCTCGGCCGCGCCGCCGACGGGCCGCGCCGTGCGCGACTCGAGCGCGCGGAGGAGCTTCGGCTGCGTGGTGAGCGGGAGCTCGCCGATCTCGTCGAGGAAGAGGGTGCCGCCGCTCGCCTCGACCAGCAGGCCGGGGCTCGCGCGCTTCGCGTCGGTGAAGGCGCCCTTCACGTGGCCGAAGAGCTCGCTCTCGAGCAAGGGCTCGGGCATCGCGGCGCAGTTGATCGCGATGAACGGGCCGCTCGCGCGCTTGCCCTTCGCGTGGAGCGCGCGCGCGGCGAGCTCCTTCCCGGTGCCGCTCTCGCCGCACACGAGCACCGACGAGTCCGACTCGGCGACGCGCGCGATCATGTCGTAGACGCGGCGCATCGGCGCGCTCGCGCCGAGCATCTCGCCGACGCGCTGCGAGTCGCCGACGATCTGCTGGAGGCGCTTGACCTCGGCGCGGAGGGCGCGCTGCTGGAGCGCGCGCTCGACCGAGAGCAAGAGCTCCTCGAGCTCGAACGGCTTCGTGAGGATGTCGAACGCACCCGCGCGCACGAGCTGGATCGCGGTCTCGAGCGAGCCGAACGCCGTGATGACGATGACGGGCACGTCGGGCCGGTTCTCGACGACGCGCGTGCAGAGCAAGAGCCCGCTCGTGCCGCGGAGGTTCAGGTCCGTGACGACGACGTCGAAATCCTCGGCAGCCATCAGCTCGAACGCCTCGTCGGCCGACGTGCGCGACTTGACCGCGTAGCCGCGCGACCGCAGGTACGCGTCGAGCATCTCGGCCATGCTCGGTTCGTCGTCGACGACGAGGACGCGCGCGCTCACGACCGCATCTTACTTGCTCGATGGCGCGGGATCATCGGCGGACGCGGGCGCGTCGGGCAGGTGGACGCCGAACGTGCTGCCCGCGCCGGGCTCGCTGTCGACGGAGATCCACCCGCCGTGATCGGCGACGATGCCGTACGCGACCGAGAGGCCGAGGCCGGTGCCCTCGCCGACGCCCTTCGTCGTGAAGAAGGGCTCGAAGATGCGGCCGACGTGCTCGGCGGCGATGCCGGCGCCGGCGTCGCGCACGTAGATCGACGCGCACGCCGACGCGACGTCCGCGCCGGCGCCGCTCGGCGGCGAGAGCTCCTCGCGGCGGATCGAGACGCGGAGCGGCCCGCCCTTCGGCATGGCGTGGATGCCGTTCACGAGCAGGTTCGAGACGACCTGCTCGATCTGCATCGGGTCGAGGCGCGCGCTCACGTCGGCCGACTGGGGGTCGATCTCGAGCGCGACGCCGTGCTTCTGCGCGAGCGGGGCGACGAGCGCGAGCGTCTGCTTCACGAGCGCGCCGAGGTCGGTCACGGCGCGCCTGGGCTCGCGACGCCGCGCGAAGTCGAGCAGGTGGCGGATGATCGTGGCCATGCGATCCGTCTGCGAGCGGATGATGCGCGCGTTCTCGACGACGAGCGGGCCCGCGGGGTCGTCGACGATCATGCGCGCGCGACCGGAGACGACGTTGAGCGGCGTGCCGAGCTCGTGCGCGATGCCGGACGCGAGCTTGCCGACGGTCATGAGCCGGTCGGCGTGGCGCAGCTCCTCGACCGCGCGGAGGCGCGCGTCGGTCTCGGCGGCGACCTCGTGGCGCGCGGACTCGAGCCGATCGCACATCGCGTTCATCTCGAGGCCGAGCTCGCCGATCTCGTCCTTCTGCGGCAAATCGAGGCGCAGCGAGAGATCGCCGAGGCCGACGCGGCGCGCCTGCGCGACGAGCCGACGCATCGGCCGGACGACGAACAAGAGGCCGACGACGCTCGCGAGCACGCTCGCGATCACGCTCGTCAGCAGCGCGCCGAGCGCCTGGTCGCGCAGCGCGTGCCGGCGGAACTCCGTCTCCTTGCGGAGCGACTGCGCGATCTCGAGCGCGCCGTTGCCCGCGCCCTCGATCGGCACGTACACGTAGAGGATGCCGTTGCCCGAGTCCTCGCCCCGGGCGACGCGCGTCTCCTCGTTGCCGGCGGCGAGATCGTGCAGCTCCTCGCGCCGAAAGTGCGGGTCGCTGCCCTGCGCCGGGTCGAGCGAGATCCAGCGGATGTCGACCTCGTGCAGGCGCTCGTCCGCGTAGCCGACGACCTCGCGCGCGCGCTCCTTGCCTTCGGCGCGCGCGACCTCGTGGAACGCGTGGCCGAGGCCGCGCCCGAGGTCGAGCAGGTCGTCGCCGATGCGCCGCTCGTACGCGGTCACGTCGCGCTGGACCTCGACGTAGCCGAGCGTCGCGAACGCGGCGATCGTCGTCACCAGCGTCACGACGGTGATCTTGCTCGCGACGTGCATGGCAGCGGCCTTGCCGCCGAGACTACAGGCAGGTGCGCGTCTGGAGCACGAGCGGCGCGTTCGGGGTCTGCGTGAAATCGAAGGCGTTCATCAGGTCGTTCGCCTGCCCGTCCTGCGCGGCGGGGTCGATCGACGACAGCGGCGGCGCGCCGAAGACCGTCTCGATGAACTTCGGGATCGACGCCTGCTCCGACTGCTCCTTGAAGATGAAGCCGGGCTTCGCCCACGGAGAGATGACGATGAGCGGCAGCCGGAAGCCGAGGCCATAAGGAGTGGTCGAGTCACAGCCATACTGGCGCGGCGGCGGCACGTGGTCGTACCAGCCTCCGAAATCATCCATCGTGAAGAGGATGGCGGTCGAGTCCCAATAGTCGCTCTGCATGATCTGATTCACGTAGTCGACCGTCCAATTTTCGCCCGCGCACACCGAGCCGATGCCAGGGTGCTCGTCGTCGAGATCCTGATCGACGAGCCAGACGA
>DASYCF010000030.1:0-2002 GCA_036500365.1 Byssovorax sp. | reverse complement strand
ACGACGGGCGTCAGCCGCCCGCGCCTCTGCCCGTCGCCGGCTGCCGAGCGCTCAGCGAGCGTGCGTGCTCGGCGGCGGCGCGGCGCCGAGCGGCGTGTCGCTGCGAAAGAGGTGATACGGCTCGTCGCCGAGCGAGACCTCGAGCACGAGCGCGATCTCGAAGCGCGGCCCCTGGAAGTACTGCACCTCGACGCGGTGCTCGCCGCCGGTCAGGTTCCTCGCGCGCTCGACGGTCTTCGGCGGGTGCACGCCGTCGTCGTCGATCACGAGCTCGCCGTCGACGAGGAGCCGCGCGCCGTCGTCGGCGGTCAGCCGGAACCAATACGGCCCCGCCTCGGCGACGCGGAACGTGCCGCGGTAGTCGATCGCGAACCACTCGAAGCGGTTCGAGACGCCGGGGAAGCCGGCCTCGAAGCGGCGCGGCGTCACGTCGAGCGTCGTCGTGAAGAGCTGCCCGACGGGCGTCAGCGCCGCGAAGTCGGGCAGGCGGCTCGTCCCCTCGGGCACGAGGTAGATCAAGCCCTCGAGGCTCGGCTTCGACGGCCTCGCGCCGCCGAACACGGTCGACGCGGCGACGTGCGCGACACGGGCGCTCGACGCGGCGGCGACCTTCGCCCGCGCGGGCGCGGCCTTCGGCGCGTCGGCGCTCCCGGTCGAGGCGACGAGCAGCGCGGCGGCGAGCGTTCCGAGCGAGACGAAGCGTGCGTCCATGGCCCCTCCGCCACCGACAACGCGCGCCGCCCGCGGACCTTGCACCGGCGCCGCGCTGGGCGCGCCCGCCGCGTTCGAGTAGACCGCCGCGATGCCCGAGCGCGTGCTCTCACCGGTGGAGACGCCCGACGACGATCGCTTCGACCGGCTCTTCCGGCCGACGAGCCTCGACGAGTACGTCGGACAGACGAAGCACACCGACAACCTCAAGGTGTTCGTCGAGGCGGCGCGTCGCCGGCGCGAGCCGCTCGATCACATCCTCTTCTGCGGGCCGCCCGGCCTCGGCAAGACGACGCTCGCGCACATCCTCGCGCGCGAGATGGGCGTCACGCTGCACGCGACGAGCGGCCCCGCCATCGAGCACAAGGGCGCGCTCGCGGGCCTCCTCACGAAGCTCGGCGCGAACGACGTGCTCTTCGTCGACGAGATCCATCGGCTGACGCCCGCCGTCGAGGAGAGCCTCTACCCCGCGATCGAGGGCTTCCAGATCGACATCATGACGGGCGACGGCCCGTACGCGACGACCATCCAGCTCGCGCTCAAGCCCTTCACGCTCGTCGCGGCGACGACGCGCACGGGCCTGCTGACGGCGCCCTTGCTGTCGCGCTTCGGCTACGTCGTGCGGCTCGACTACTACCCGGTCGAGGAGCTCGAGAAGATCGTCACGCGGAGCGCGCGCCTGCTCGAGGTGCCGATCGATCCCGCCGGCGCGCACGAGATCGCGGCCCGCGCCCGCGGGACGCCGCGCGTCGCGAACCGGCTCTTGCGTCGCGCGCGCGACTTCGCCGACGTGCTCGCCGAGGGCGCGATCACCGTGGCCGTCGCGCGCACCACGGCCGAGCGGCTCGAGATCGACGCGGCCGGCCTCGACGAGATGGACCGGCGCCTCCTCGGCGTGATCATCGAGAGCTACGACGGCGGCCCCGTCGGCATCGACACCCTCGCCGCCGCCCTCGCCGAGCCGCGCGATACCCTGGAGGACGTCTACGAGCCGTATCTCTTGCAACAAGGGTTCCTCGGACGAACGCCGCGCGGCCGCATCGCGACACGAAAGGCCTACGAGCACCTCGGCCGCACGCCGCGCGGCGGCCCCGCGCAGGGCGACCTGTTTCCCTGAACGGAACTCTGGGGCCGGCCCGACACGCTTATCGGGCCGTCGGCGCGCAGTGTGCCCCGAAAGTTGCGCCAGATTTGCTGTGGGCCAGCTAACCTTCGACTGTGCCGGTCGAAACCCACGGAGGTGAAGTCCGACCTCCGGCCGTCGCGCGGGCCGTCGGCGACGGCTCGCCGG
>DASYCF010000029.1:0-7455 GCA_036500365.1 Byssovorax sp. | reverse complement strand
CGACGAGCAGCGCGCCGAGCAGGGCGGCGAACGTGGCGGCCATCGCGAGCGCGCCGTAGCCGATCGCGCGTCGATGCTCCGCGAGGAAGGCCGCGATCGCGCTCGGCCTCGCGGCCTGTTCGGCGGCGGGCGCCGCGCGCTTCGGCCGCGGCCGCTTCGGTCGCTTCGACCGCGGCGAGCCGGGAGTCTTCTTGTTCTCGCCCATCGGTGCGCGGCGCGACTTTCGCCGGCGTTGCGTCGCCGTGGCAAGCGCTTTACGCCCGCGGAAGGGACGGGTCACGAAGATGAAGCGCACCGACTACGCGGGCATCGCCGACCGCTACGACGAGAACGCGCTGCGGCTCTCGATCCCGCACGACGCCCCGCTGGCGGCGCTGGTCGCGGCGCTCGGCGCGGGCGCGGAGCTGCGCGCGCTCGACGTCGCGTGCGGCACCGGCAACTACCTCGCCGCGCAGCGGGCTGCGTACGGCGATCGCGTGCGGTGGACCGGCGCCGACGCGTCCGAGGCGATGCTCGCGAGGGCCCGCGAGAAGGCGCCCGCCGCCTCGCTCCACGTCGCGCGCGCCGAGGCGCTCCCGTTCGAGGACGGCGCGTTCGACTACGTGGTGTCGAGCTTCGCGTTCCACCACTTCGAGGACAAGCCGCGCGCGCTCGACGAGCTCCGCCGCGTGCTGAGGAAGGGCGGCACGCTCCGCATCTTGAACGTCACGCCGTCGCACATGCGGCGCGGGTGGCTCTTCCGGTTCTTCCCCGAGGCGTGGCTCGAGGACGAGAAGCGCTACTGGTCGCCTGAGCTCCTGCATCACGAGCTCGAGCAGCGCGGCTTCGCGGTCACGACGCGGGTCGCGGTCACGTGCAGTCGCCGCCGCGTGGACGCGATCCTCGCCGACGTCGAGCGCCGCGACGCGTCCGAGCTCGCGATCCTCACCGAGGCCGAGTACGCCCGTGGCCTCGCGCGGGTCCGCGCCGAGCTCGCGTCGGACCGAGACGCCTCCGTCATCGACGAGATCGCGACGGTCGAGGCGCGCGCGCTCGGCTGAGGCGGAGCCGCGCTCGTCCGCGACGCAGGCGACGGGGCTCCGAGCGATTTTCGTGCAGCCCGGCGCTGCCTCTGGTGTGATCCTCGACGCGCACCGCGTCTCTCGGTGCGCGAACTCATCCTTCGAGGACCACCGCATGATCCACGGTCGTCGTGCACGTCGCTTCGCGCCAGCGCTCTCGTTCGCCCTCCTCTGCTGGTCGTTCGTGGGCCTCGCGTCCTCGTGCGGCAGCGGCGAGACGGGCGCGTTCGGCACCGGCGGCAGCGCGGGCGCCGAGGCGGGGCCGACGACGTCTTCCGGGACGAGCCCGCAGACGACGTCGTCGACGACGGCCTCTTCGTCCTCGTCGTCCACGACGAGCAGCACGTCGACCGTCACCGTGACGGGATCGAGCAGCAGCGCCGGTTCGGGCGGCGCGCCCGGCGTGGGCGGCGCGTCGGCGACGGGCGGCGCGCCCGCGACCGGCGGCGGCGGAGCGGCCCAGGGCGGCGGGTCGGCCAGCGGCGGCGGCGGCGAGGGCGGCGGCGGGGGCGCTGCGCAAGGCGGCGGCGGCGCGACGAGCGCGTCGTCGTCGACGAGCGCCACCACGGGCGCCGGCGGCGCCGGCGGGCAGGCCGCGACGTCGACGAGCAGCGGCCCGACGTGTGACACGTGCCAGTCGCTCGGCGCGAACTGCGGCAGCTACCCGGACGGCTGCGGCAACACCCTGAGCTGCGGCGCGTGCGACGGCACGCACATCTGCGAGCCCGCGACGAAGCAGTGCAGCATCCCCCACACGACGTGCGCCCAGCTCGGCGCGACGTGCGGCCTGGTCGTCAACGAGTGCGGCGTCACCGTGAGCTGCGGCTCGTGCTCCGTCGGCCAGAGCTGCAACCCCGTGACGCACCACTGCGGCGCGTGCGTGGCCGCCACGTGCAACTCGCTCGGCTACCAGTGCGGCTCCGCGTCCGACGGGTGCGGCCACCCGCTCGACTGCGGCATGTGCCAGGGGGGCGAGGTCTGCGACGCCATCTCGCACGTGTGCGAGACCTGCGTCACGCCGACCACGTGCGCCGCGCAGGGAAAGACGTGCGGCGCCGCGAGCGATCGCTGCGGCAACGCGCTCAACTGCGGCACCTGCCCCGCAGGCAAGGAGTGCCACGACAACACGTGCATCCCGGTGCTCGACGACTCGGGCCTCTGCGGCGCGACGATGACCCAGTGCGGCACCGTGAAGGACGCGTGCGGCGGCAGTGTCGCGTGCGGCACGTGCGACCCGGGCCTCGAGTGCTCGAAGGGCGCCTGCTGCATGCCGAAGTCGCAGCTCGACGCGTGCATGGGCGTCGCGTGCGGCCCGGTCGCCGACGGCTGCGGCGGCACCGTGCAGTGCACCAGCACCTGCAACGTGTTCCAGGAGTGCGACGCGAACGCGTGCTGCAACCCCAAGACCATGATGGCCGCGTGCGCCGGCGCGGCGTGCGGCACCGTGTCCGACAGCTGCGGTGGCCGCTACACGTGCACCAACACGTGCGCCGGCACCGACGTGTGCACGGGCAACACCTGTTGCACGCCTAAGACCATGGCCCAGGCGTGCACGGGCGTGACGTGCGGCAGCGTGTCGAACGGCTGCGGCGGCACGATCAGCTGCGGCAGCTGCGCGACGGGCACGACGTGCGTCAGCGGCGCGTGCGCCATCTGCACCCAGCCCGACTGCGCGAACATCCCGTGCGGCCAGTCGCAGACCGTCTGCGGCGTCGTGACGCCGAGCTGCGCGCCGGGCTGCGGCGGCAACTAGCGCAGGCTACGTCAGCGCGCGGAGGGTGCGGGTGAACAGGCCCGCGATCGCGTCGAACGCGCGATCGGCGGCCGCCGCGTCGTGGCGCGGACCTTCGTCGCGCAGGAACGCGTGCTCGGCGTCGAACAGGCGCGCCTCCCAGCGGACGGCTGCGTCGTCGAGCGCGCGGTGGATCGCGGCGCGGCCGGCCGGGGGGATGTGCGGGTCGTCGCGGCCCCACACGAGCAGGAGCTCGCCCTCGATCGACGCGCACCGCGCGAGCGTATCGACGCGCGCCGACTCGCCGTCGTGATCGCCGAGCTTGCCGTCGTGCACGCCGGTCGCGTAGCAGCACGCGGCGGCGCGCACGCCGGGCTCGAGCGCGGCCCGGAACGCGAGGTGGCCGCCGAAGCAGAAGCCGAGCGCGCCCACGTCGCCGACGTCGCTCCGCGCGCGGACGGCGTCGAACACGGCGCGTCGATCGGCGTCGAGATCCTCGACCCGCACGCGCGACGACAGATCGAGGGCGCGCGCGCGATCGGCGTCGAAGTCGAGCGCGCCGGCGCGCGGATCGAGGCGACCATAGAGCTCGGGCGCGACGACCACGAAGCCGCGGCTCGCGAGCCGCCGCACGAGCCGCTGGTGCGGCGGCGTCAGCTGGAAGATGTCCGGGTACGCGACGACGGCGGGCCGCGGCCCCGGCTCCTTCGGCCGGGCGACGAAGCACCGCACGCCGCCGACGTCGGCGAGCTCGCTCGTGACGATCACGCGGCGACCGTCAGGCGATCGCCGCGAACCAGGCCTCGCCGATCGCGGTGAGGTCGTCCTCGGAGATCGCGCCGCCCTCGGGCACGCCGTTGGCGGCGCCGAACGAGTAGACGACGCGGCCGACCGGCACGCCCTTCACGAGCACCGTGTACTCGTCGTCGCCGAGATCCTGGATGTTGTAGGTCGTGCCGGCGTGCGTGACGGTCTTCGCCGCGGCATCGGCGACGGGAGCGGAGGTCGACATGCGCGCGCACGCTAGTGCAGCGACGCGCGAGATGCCGAAGCTTCGTGTTCGCGCCCGGAGATCGCTGCCGCGCCGCGCCTGCTCGCGTCCGTGTGGCGCGGCGCCGACAGTGGTACGCGGCGCGTTCGTCCATCATGCGCCTCCGCGTTCGAACCGTGCTCGTCGCGGCGATGCTCTCGCTGCTCCTCGTGACGGTCGCCGTCCTCAGCGTCGCGTCGTACGTCGCGGCGAGGGACGCGGCGACGAGCCTCGTCGCGCAGGTGATGGCGCAGGCCGCGGGCCGGACCGAGGACGGGGCGCGTCACCTGCTCGCGATCGCCGCAGACGAGGGCGCCTTCGACGCGTCCATGCTCGCGAGCGGGCAGGTCGACCCGCGCGACCAGGAGGCCGTGGCTGCGTACCTCCTCCGCGCCATCGAGGCGCACGCCGAGCTCTCGTCGCTCTCGTGGGTGCGCGACGACACGGCCGAGCTCGTCGAGGTCACCCGCGCGCGCGACGGATCGATCTCGTACTGCCGCCAGGCGACGCCCATCGCGGGCGGCGCGAACCGCCGCCGCTTCGTCGTCGAGCGCAGGGTCGCGCGTGAGATCGCGCCGGTGTTCGACCCGCGGAGCGGCAGCCCGCGGACGCGCCCGTACTACGCCGCCGCGCTGCGCGCCAACGCGCCGACGTGGACCGAGACGTACACGTTCATCGGCGAGGACGCGCGCGACACCGTGCTCGGCGTGACGCGCGCGACGCCGGTGCGCGACGACGCGGGCGCGCTGCTCGGCGTCCTGAGCGCGGACTTCGACCTCTACGCGCTGTCCGAGTTCGTGCGCGGCCTCGACGTCAGCCCGCACGGCTTCGCGTTCGTCGTCGAGCTCCGTCGCGACGGGGCGAGGCGGGTCATCGCCGCGCCGGATCCGCGACTCCTCGTCGACGCTGCGGGCGAGCCCGTCGCGGCCGAGCGCGTGGCGGACCCGCGCGTGCACGCGCTCCTTCGCGCGTTGGACGCGACCTCCGTCGCGGCGCAGCCGGGCCAGCTCGTGCCGGTGTCGTTCGCCGTCGACGGCGTGCCGCACCTCGGCGGCTACCGCGTGCTCCGCGCCGGCGACCTCCGGTGGGCGCTCGCGATCGCGCTCCCCGAGGACGACGTGCTCGGCCCGCTGCGCGCGACGCGCCGCATGACACTCCTCGTCACCGTGGCGGCGACCGCGCTCGCCGTGCTCGTCGCGATCGTCATGGGCGTGCGCTTCGGCGGCGCGCTCCGGGCGCTCGCCCTCGAGACGGAGCGGGTCGGCCGCTTCCAGCTCGATCCGCGGCCGATCGTCGCCTCGAGCGTGGTCGAGGTGCGGCAGCTCTCGGCGGCGATCGAGGACATGAAGCGCGGCCTGCGGTCGTTTCGCAAGTTCGTGCCCGCGGACATCGTCCGGCGCCTGCTCGCGTCCGGCGACGAGGCGATGCAAGGCGGCCGGCGCCAGACCATCACCGTGCACTTCTCCGACATCGCCGGGTTCACCTCGTTCTCGGAGACGCTCTCGCCCGAGGCGCTCGTCGAGCTCCTCTGCGAGTACCTGTCGCTCGTGTCGGAGGAGATCGTCGCGTCGGGCGGCACGCTCGACAAGTACATCGGCGACGCCGTGATGGCCTTCTGGAACGCGCCGAGCCCCGTCGAGGATCACGCGTTCGTCGCGTGCCGCACCGCGCTCGAGAACCGCCGGCGCGTCGCCTCGCTGCGCACCGCGTGGACGGCGGCGGGGCGCCCCGAGATCGCGTGCCGCGTCGGGATCCACACGGGCGAGGCCGTCGTGGGCAACGTGGGGAGCGACGCGCGGCTCGACTTCACGGCCATCGGCGACTCGGTGAACCTCGCGAGCCGCCTCGAGGGCCTCGGCAAGATGTACGGCGTCGATCTGGTGATCAGCGAGACCACGCGCGCGCTCGCCGGCGATCGCGTCGTCACGCGCCCGCTCGATCGCGTCGCCGTGAAGGGCCGCGAGGCAGGCATCCTGATCCACGAGCTCATCGGCCTCGCCGAAGACGTCGGCGACGAGGAGCGCCGCGCTGCGGATCGCCACGCCGACGCGCTCGCCGCGTACTTCGAGCAGCGCTGGGACGACGCGCTCGCCATCCTCGCGCGGGCGCGCGCGGGCGACGGGCCGACCGTCCTCCTCGTCGAGACGATCGCCGAGCTCCGCGCGAAGCCGCCGGCCCACGATTGGGACGGCGTTCGCCGCATGACGACGAAGTGACGCGCGGCCGACGGCGCGCCGGCGAACCCAACCGACGCGCGCATGACGCGCAGTCGGCGCTACGGCAGCACGTGCGTGAGGTACGCGTCTTCGTACGAGACGCGGGTCGCGTCGTCGTCGGCCATCTCGTTGTTGCCCCACGCGTAGCTCACGTAGCCGAAGAAGCCGACCTGCGCGGCACCGGCCGCGCGCGCCGCGATCGCGTTCACCCAGCCGGCCGACGAGACGCCCTGACGGCCGAAGCCCGTCGTCGGGCCCGAGTTCGCGTAGCTGTCGACGAGCATGAGCCGCGTGAGGTCGACGCCGACGCCGCCGTACGCCGTGGCCGACGCCTGGAACTGCGACGCGCAGTACGACACCGAGTTGCCGCTCGCGTTGACCGCCTTGCCGGTGAGCTGCACCTCGACGGCGACGTACGCGTTGCCGGCGAGCGCGGTCCAGTCGGTCGCGTTGTTCGCGGGCGCGGGGAACGGCGACGCGACGATCACCGACTTGCCGTACGTCTGCTTCATGCGCGCGGCGAACGAGCGGACGTACTGCCGATAGACGGCGTCCGTCGGCCAGAGGCTCGTCGAGATCTCGTTCGCGAGGAACCACGACGGGACGCCGCTCGGGAAGCCGGCCTGCGCGTCGGCCATGGCCGCGTCCGCCTTCGCGCCGCCGTCGCTCGCCGGGTAGAGATCGTTCAGGTCGTTGATGTACGCGGCCTGCACGTTGCCGGCGGCCCAGATGTCGCCGCGGTGCGCGTCGCTCGCGACCACGATCAGGTGCGCCGGCCCGCGGTTCACGTGGTCGAAATCGGAGTCGCAGAAGCACTTGTTCGTCGGGTCGCCCGGCACGGTAGACGGGCAGCAGCGCGCGTACGTGGTCGGGCCGATGGCGCACGACGCGTCGGTCGCGCCGCACTGCGTGGTCGCGACGTCGAAGCGCATCGCGAACGGGCCTGGCGGCGTGCCCACGCACTGGCCAGACGTCGTGCACGCGAGCGACGTGGAGCAGGTGCCGCAGTCGCCGGTGCACCCGTCGGGGCCGCACGTGCGACCGGCGCACTCGGGCACGCACGCGCCGCCTCCTCCGCCGCCGGTCGAGGTCGAACTGGACGTCGTCGACGTGGCGGTCGTCGTCGCGCTCGTCGACGTCGCGCCGCCGCTGCTGGATGTCTGCGCCGCGCCGCCGCTGCTCGACGTCTGCGCGGCGCCGCCGCTGCTCGATGTCTGCGCCGCGCCGCCCGCGCCGGCCGTCGTCCTCGCGCCGCCCGCGCCGCTGGCTTGTTCGCTCCCGCCGCCGGTGCTTCCCGTCGCGTCCCCTCGCGCTCCGCCGCCTGCCGTCGCGGCGCCGCCGTCCGTCGCCGCGCCGTCACTGCTGCACGCGCCGCTCGCGACCAGAGCCGCGGCACACAGCGCGCCGGCGCGCGCC